>JASLFY010000294.1 GCA_030150425.1 Yimella sp.
GACGATCCGGCCGCGGTCGACCACCACGACGACGTCGGCCGCCTCCGCGGTCGCCAACCGGTGCGCGATCGAGATCGACGTACGCCCGGCGGTCGCGGCGTCGAGCGCCCGCTGGATCCGTACCTCGGTGCCTGGGTCGACCGCCGACGTCGCCTCGTCGAGCAGCAGCAGGTCCGGCGCCGCGAGGTACGCGCGGGCCAGCGCGACCAGCTGCCGCTCCCCCGCCGACAGCGATTCGCCGCGTTGTCCGACACCGGTGTCGAGCCCGTTCGGCAGACCGGCCACCCAGTCGGCCAGACCGAGTTCCTGCATCGCCGCCGCCACCCAATCGCGGGTCGCGTCGGGAACCGCGAAGCGGACGTTGTCCAGCAGTGTGCTGTCGAACAGGAAGCCCTCCTGCGGCACCAGCACGACCCGGCGGCGCAACGACTCGAAGCGGACCGTACGCAGGTCGACCCCGTCGACCTCGATGGTGCCCGCGGTCGGATCCATCAGCCGCGCCAGCAGTTTCGCGATCGTCGACTTGCCCGAACCGGTCTCGCCGACGACCGCGACGCGGGCGCCGGCCGGGATGTGCAGGTCGACGCCGTGCAGCACCGGGTCGCCGCCGGGGTAGGCGAAGTCGACGCCCCGGAAGTCGACGGTGACCGGTCCGGCCGGCAGCTCCACGCCGCCCTCGGCCGGGTCGGTGACCGCGACCGGGGTGTCGATCAGCCCGATGACGCGTCGCCAGCCGGCGACCGCGTTCTGCAGGTCGTTCAGGTTCTCCGTGGCCATCTGCACCGGCTGGGTGAACAGGTTGACGATGAACAGGAAGGCGATGAGTTCGCCGAGGGTGAGCGCGCCGCCCGCCGCCTGGTGGGCGCCGACGACGAGCACCACGATGGTCGTCACACCGGCCACGAACTGGCCGGTGGTGAAGGCGCCGACGGCCTTGACCTGCGCCCACATCGCCGCCTTGCGGTGGGCCTCGACCGTGCGGTCGATGCGCTCGGCCGTGCGGTCCTGGACGCCGTACGCCCGGATCGTCGCCGCGCCGACGACCGACTCACCGATCGCCGCGAGCATGTCGCCGACCCGTTCGCGGACCTGCGTGTACGCCCGGCCGACGATGCCCTGGAACCAGCGCAGCACCAGGAACATCGGCACGAAACAGAGCCAGACCAGGGCGCCGAGCAGCGGGCTGTAGACCAGCATGAGGACGGTCGCGACCAGCAACTGGCTCATCGCCATCAGCAGCATCAGACCGCTGAACTGGACGAACTGGCTGATCTGGTCGACGTCGCTGGTCACGCGGGAGACCAGCGCTCCGCGCCGCTCCGCGTTCTGGATCAGCAGGGACAGGTCGTGGACGTGCCGGAATCCCTTGACCCGCAACGTCGCCAGCCCGCCCTCGCTGCTGCGGAACAGGCGCAGGTTGACGACGTACGACGCACATCCCGTCAGCGCGACGCCGAGGGCGGTCGCGGCCATCAGCTCGAGGACGAGCGTGGTGTCGGGACCGCCGTCGGCCATGATCCCGCGGTCGATCGTCTGCTGGACCGCGATCGGCACCAGCACCCGGCCGAGCGTCGACACGACTGCGAGCAGCACGGTCACCCCGAGGCCCTTGCGCAGCTCCGGCGACAGCGCGAAGCCGCGCTTCAACGTCTGCCAGGTGGTCATCGCCGACGCGTCGCCGACGCGCTCGTACGTGGTCGCGGCGCTCATCGTGCTGCGGTCTCCAGGTCCTCGATCGCCTCGTCCTTCTCGGCAGCCTCGGCGTCCTCGGCCGCTCGGCGGGCGTACGCCGTCACCAGGTCGCGGTAGCCCGCGCTGCGGGCGAGCAGTTCGTCGTGGGTGCCGCGGTCGGCGACCCGTCCGTCGGTGACGAACACGACCTGGTCGGCCAGCGCGATGCTGGACATCCGGTAGGCGACCATCACCACGGTCGAGCCGGCGGTGTTCTCACGCAGCCCGCGCAGGATCGACTGCTCGACCTGCGGGTCGACGGCCGAGGTCGCGTCGTCCAGCAGCAGCATCCGCGGCCGGCGGATCACCGCCCGCGCCAACGCGATCCGTTGTCGTTGCCCACCGGACAGACTCGCTCCGCGCTCGCCGACCCGGGTCTGCACACCGTCGCTCAACTCCCCCACGAAACCGTCGGCCCGCGCGATGTGCAACGCCTCGGCCACCCGGGCGTCGGTGAAGTTGCCGCCGAGGGTGACGTTGCCGGCGACCGTGTCGTCGAAGACGAAGGTCTGCTGGGTCACCAGCACCGCGGCCCGCGGCAGTTCACCGTCGGCGAGGGTGCGTTCGTCGGTGCCGTCCAGGCGTACGACGCCCTGTTCAGGGTCCATCAGCCGCACCAGCAGGCTCATCAGGGTGGACTTGCCGGACCCGGTGGGGCCGACGATCGCGGTGAGGCTGCCCGGGGTGAGGTCGAGGTCGATGTCCTGCAACGCGGTCCACCGTTCGCCGTGCTCGGCCTGGTCGGTGGCGCTGAGGTCGACCGACCCCGACAGGTCGTACGAGTAGCCGACGCCGTCGGTGCGCAGACCGGCCGGTCCGGTGGCGGTGAGCCGGTCGTCACCGTACGACATGTGGCCCTGCGCGCTCAGCACGCTGCGGACGCGGATCCAGCCGGCCACCGACTGCGGCAGCCCGGCCAACACCCAGCCGAACGAGCGCACCGGGAAGGCGAGCACGGAGAACAGGTACGCGACCTGCACCACGGCGGCCGGGGTCAGCGAACCGGACGCGACCTGGGCGGTGCCGACGCCGAGGACGGCGAGGGTGCCGACCGTCGGGATCGCCTCGACCAGCGGGTCGAAGACGCCGCGGATCCGTCCGACGGCGACGGCCGCGTCCCGCAGTTCGCGGGTGCGGACCGCGAACCGGTCGGTCTCCTGCTGCTCGCGGCCCATCACCTTGACCAGTTGGCCGGCCTCGATGCTCTCGTGCGCGACCTCGCTGACCGTGGCCCGCAACTGCTGCGCGCGCATCACCCGCGGCGACATGTGACGCTGGAAGACGAGGTTCGTGACGAACAGCAGCGGGAAGACGACCAGGCCGACGAGGGCCAGCCAGACGTCGACCCGGAACATCTCGACCAGGCCGACGGCGAGCATCACCAACACGCCGATCGCCATCGGCAACGGCTGGAAGATGTTCCAGGTCGCCTCCACGTCGGCGTTCGCGTTCGAGAGCAGCTGGCCGGACGGGTGGCGGTGGTGCCAGGACAGCGGCAGCCGCAGGTACTGGCCGGTGACCTTGCGGCGGTAGCTCGCGTTGAGGTTGAAGAAGGCGATGCCGGCCGCGACGCGGCGGCCGATGACACCGATCACGTTGAGCAGCACCACGATTCCCAGCTGCCAGACGATCGTCCAGGTGTCGGCGGACGTCATCCGGTGGGCCTCGACGGCGGGCTGCACGACGGTGTCGAGCAGGTGGCCGATGACGCGGGCGGTCCAGACGGTCATCACGCCGTAGACCGCCGATCCGACCACCGCGACGCCCAGCGCGAGCGGTTGTTCCCGGAATCCGCGACCGACGATCGAGGCGCCGAGGCGCAGGGTTCCGCTCATGTGCGCCATGATTCCCCGTATGTCCTCATTTGCCCAAAGCGAGCGGGCCGGCCTGGTGGCGTCGATGCGTGAGGTCGGCCCCGATGCGCCGACGTTGTGCGGCGGTTGGAAGGTGCGCGACCTCGCGGCCCACCTGATTCTGCGGGAACGGCGGCCCGACGCGGCGCTCGGCATCCTGCTCGCACCGCTCGCCGGTCGCACCGAGAAGGTGCAGGAATCGCTCGCGCAGCGCCCGTTCGAGGAGCTGCTGGAGACCATCGGTTCCGGTCCGCCGAAGTGGAGCCCGTTCGGGGTCAGCAAGATCGACGAGGCCGCCAACCTGGGCGAGTACTTCATCCACCACGAGGACGTGCTGCGCGCCGCCGACCCGAGTGCCCGCCGCACCCTGGACGACGAACTGAACAAGGCGTTGTTCGGGCTGCTCCCGCGCCTCGGCAAGATGACGCTGCGCGAGGTCCGCACCGGTGTCGTCGCCGACTGCGGCGCCTTCGGTCGGCGTTCGCTGAAGTCGCCGAAGGACGGCCACGGCAACGTGGTGCTGATCGGTGAGCCGCAGGAGGTGCTGCTCTACGCGTACGGTCGCGACGAGGTCACCGACGTCGAACTGGACGGCGCCGACCACGACATCGCCGAATTCCGTACGGCGTCGCTGGGCGGCTGACTCAGCGGACCGGGTGGCCCGCCGCGCGCAACGCGTCCTTGACCTGGCCGATCGTCAGCTCGCCGAAGTGGAATACGGAGGCGGCCAGCACCGCGTCCGCCCCGGCGTCGACGGCGGCCACGAAGTGGTCCACGGTTCCGGCGCCCCCGCTGGCGATCAGCGGCACGTCGACCGCGGCACGGACCGCGCGGATCAGCTCGAGGTCGAAGCCGTCCTTGGTGCCGTCGGCGTCCATCGAGTTCAGCAGGATCTCCCCCGCTCCGAGGTCGACCGCCCGGCGGCACCACTCGAT
>JASLFY010000332.1 GCA_030150425.1 Yimella sp.
GTCGCGCTCGACCACGGGTGCGGCGCCCACAGCGAGATCGACCTGGTGCTGCCGAAGGCCGAGCAGGTCGACCCGCCGGTGCTCGACGAGTTCCAGATCGACGTCGAGTCCGACTGAGACGTCGAGTCCGGCTGAACCGCAACGACATTCGTACAACCCGAAGGGGCCGCATCCGTCACGGATGCGGCCCCTTCGGGTTGTACGAATCAGGGGGTCGGCTCGCGCCACTCCCGCTCGAACGGCAGCCGCCACGCGCGCGGCGCGACCAACTGGTGGATCTGGTTCGGCCCCCACGAGCCCTGCGCGTACGGGCGCACCGGCGGCGGGTTGTCCAGCAGCGGCTGGCTGATCTCCCACAGCCGCTCGATGCCGTCGGAGGTGGTGAACAGCGTGTGGTCGCCGCGGATCGCGTCGTAGATGAGGCGTTCGTACGCCTCCAGCGCCGCCGCCGCGGACTGGCTGCTCTTCATCTCGAACTGCATCGACAGCTTGTCGAGGCGGAAACCGGTGCCGGGGCGTTTGCCGTAGAACGACAGCGACATCCGCGATTGGTCGGCGAGGTCGAAGGTGAGGTGGTCGGGGCCGTGCTGGCTGACGCCGGACCCGCTGGGGAACATCGACTTCGGCGGCTCCTTGAACGCGATCGAGATGATCCGCTGGCCTTCGGCGAGACGTTTGCCGGTGCGCAGGTAGAACGGCACCCCGGCCCACCGCCAGTTGTCGATGTAGGCCTTCATCGCGATGAACGTCTCGGTCTCCGACTCGGCCTTCACACCGTCGAGGTCGCGGTAGCCGTGGAACTGCCCGCGTACGACGTTCTCCGGGCGGATCGGCATCATCGAGCGGAAGACCTTGTTCTTCTCCTCGGTGATCGCCTGCGGTTCCAACGAGGTCGGCGGCTCCATCGCGGTGAACGCCAACACCTGGAACAGGTGGGTGACGACCATGTCGCGGTAAGCACCGGTGGCCTCGTAGAAGTTTGCGCGGGTCTCCAGACCGAGAGTCTCAGGCACGTCGATCTGGATGTGGTCGATGTGGTTGCGGTGCCAGATCGGCTCGAACAGACCGTTGGCGAAACGGAACGCCAGGATGTTCAGCGCCGCCTCCTTGCCCAGGAAGTGGTCGATCCGGAAGATCTGCTCCTCAGCGAAAACTTCGTGCAGTTTGCGGTTCAGTTCGACCGCGCTGGTCAGATCGGTGCCGAACGGCTTCTCCATGACGACCCGGCTGTAGGGCACCAGGTCGGCGTCACGCAGGGTCTGGATCACTGACAATGCCGCCTTCGGCGGGACACTGAGATAGTGCAGGCGGCGCGGCCACTCGTCACCTTCGTAGCCGGCCTCAGCCTCCTGCACGACGGCCTTCAGCGCCTCCGGGCCGGCGTCGCTGCGGACGAAGTAGAGCCGCTGCGCGAACGCCTCCCAGCTCTGCTTCGCCTCCGCCTTGCGGGAGCTGAACTCGTCGATCGCGGTCTTGGCGAACTCGACGAAGCTGTCCCGGCTGTGGTCCTCCAGGGAGGTGCCGACGACGCGTACGTCGTTGAGCAGGCCGCTGTTGAACAGGTGCAGCAGGCCGGGCAGCAGCTTGCGCCGCGCGAGGTCTCCGGTTGCGCCGAACAGGACGATCGTGGTCGGGCGTTCCGCCATCTTCCTACCTTCGTTTTCTGCCGTCTCGAAAGTGTCCGGCCGGGCGACCCGGCCCCTCGTCCTCATCCTTCCACTCCGCCCGTCACGCGATCAGGCGGCCGACGCGTTGCCGCGGCCACGGCGTACGTAGGCCCAGCCGAGCAGCCCGAGCGCGATGCCGCAGACGCAGGACCACGGCCACCAGGTGCGGTCGTCCGAATGGAGGCTGGGAACCAGCAGCGTCACCGCCAGAGCGATCGCCCAGGCCAGCACGCCGATCGCGCACACGCGGGGCATGTCGATCTTCATCGGCTGAGGCTTGGGGGGCTGGTTCGACGGTGCGTGTTCGGTCACAAGTTCCAGGCTACTGATGACGACCGACACCCGCTGGCCCTAGGGTTCCGCGCATGACTGCGAGCACACACCAGGTCGGCGCGCTCGACCGATATTTCAAGATCTCCGAGCGGGGGTCGACGCTCACCCGGGAGATCCGAGGTGGTGTCGTGACCTTCTTCACGATGGCGTACATCATCGCGTTGAACCCGCTGATCCTCGGGTTCGTGAAGGACGGCACCGGCCACTTCCTCGGTGGCGGCAGCGGTGACGGGTCGAACCTGTCGATCATCGCCGCCTGCACTGCGCTGGTCGCCGGCGTGATGTCGATCCTGATGGGTGCGATCGCCAACTTCCCGATGTCGATCGCCGCCGGTCTCGGGCTCAACGCCTTCGTCGCATACGGCGTTGCCGCCCTGCCGAACATGACCTGGCAGGCCGCGATGGGCCTGGTGGTCTGGGAGGGCATCGTCATCCTGGTGCTCGTGCTCTCCGGGTTCCGGGTGGCGGCCTTCCGCGCGTTGCCGCCGGCGATGAAGACCGCGATCTCGGTCGGCATCGGCATGTTCATCTGTTTCATCGGCGTCTACGACGCCGGCTTCTCCCGCTCCGGCTCGGGCACCCCGGTGCAACTCGGCATCGACAACCGGCTGCAGGGCTGGCCGATCGTGGTGTTCATCGTCGGCTTCCTGTTGCTGGTCGCGCTGTACGTCCGCAAGGTCAAGGGCGCGATGCTGATCGCGATCATCGTT
>JASLFY010000382.1 GCA_030150425.1 Yimella sp.
GCTTCGTGCGAAGCGAAGAACTCGACCGTGCGCATCGCGTCGAAGTCGGCACCACACGCCGACATGAACTTCATCGCGCGGTCGATGTCGCGCGCGGTCGACTCGTAGCGTGCGTACGCGGAGTTGGCGATGAAACCGCGGTTCCACTCGTGGACGTGACGCAGGTCGGCGAAACCACCGGTGGAGAACGCGCGCACGAGGTTCAGCGTGGCCGAACTCACGTGGTACGCCTGCAGCAGCCGCTCCGGGTTCGGGGTGCGGGCCTCCTGCGTGAACGCGAAGTCGTTCACCATGTCGCCGCGGTACGCCGGCAGCGTCACGTCGCCGCGCGTCTCGGTGTCCTTCGAGCGGGGCTTGGCGTACTGGCCGGCGATCCGGCCGAGCTTGATCACCGGGGTGCTCGCGCCGTACGTCAGCACGGCCGCCATCTGCAGGATCGTCTTGACCCGGTCGCGGATGTTGTCGGCGGTCGCCGCACTGAACATCTCGGCGCAGTCGCCGCCCTGGAGCACGAACGCCTCACCGTTCGCGGCCGCCGCGAGGCGGGAGCGCAGGACGTCGCACTCACCGGCGAAGACCAGCGGCGGCAACGCCGCCAACCGGCCGCGTACGTCCTCGACCGCGGCCGGGTCGGGCCAGGTGGGTTGCTGCCGAGCCGGCAGATCGGGCCACGAGACGACGTCGGTGACGTCGGGCGAAACGGTCGTGGAGGTCAGATCGGTCGTACTCACCCGGCCAGCGTACGGCCCCGCAGGAACGGGCCCGCGACCTGCCCGGCTGGCGGACCTCAGTCTGCGGTGGGTGCTTCCTCGGCCGCCGGCGCGTCCGCCTCGTCGGCAACGGTGTCGGCCGCAGCGGGCTCGGTGGCCTCGGTGGTGTCGTCGCCCGAGCGACGGACCTTGTTGCCGATGGCGTGGGCCGCGCCGCTGGCGCCGGCGACCGCCGCACCGCCGATCTCCTTCGCCTTGGCCGCGATGCGGTCCTTGACGGTGGAGGCATAGACGTCGACGTACTCCTGCCCGGACAGCAGCATGAGTTCGTACATGATCTCGTCGGTGATGCTGCGCAGCACGAACCGGTCGTCCTGCATCCCGTCATAGCGGGAGAAGTCCAGCGGCTTACCGACCCGGATGCCGATCCGCATGATCTTCGGGATCGCCTGACCGGTCGGCTGGGCCTTGTCGGTGTCGATCATCGCCACCGGGATGACCGGCACCTTCGCCTCGAGCGCGAGCCGCGCCACGCCGGTCTTGCCCTTGTAGAGGCGACCGTCGGGCGAACGGGTGCCCTCGGGGTAGATGCCGAACAGCTCACCCTTGCGCAGCACGCTCAGCCCGGACTCCAGCGCCCCGTTGGAGGCGCTGCCGCCGGAACGGTCGATCGGGATCTGACCCACGCCGCGGAAGAACGCGGCGGTCAGCCACCCCTTGATGCCGGTGCCGGTGAAGTAGTCGGCCTTCGCCACGAACGTCATCCGGCGCGGCACGACCAGCGGCAGGAAGAACGAGTCGGAGAACGAGAGGTGGTTGCTGGCGAAGATCGCCGCACCTTCCTCCGGGATGTTCTTCTCCCCGTCGACCCAGGGGCGGAAAAGGAGCATCAGCACCGGGCCGATGAGCACCTTCTTCAAGAACCAGTAGAGCACTACGCCTCCAAGTCGTTTCCTGCGCTGAACAATAACGCCCGTGCCGACACGGGGCGTGGCATAGGTGAAGATGGAGTCATGCAGATCCGCGACGGAGCGACCCCGTTCGCCCACGACGGTGGGCCCACCGGGGTACTGGTCGTCCACGGGTTCACCGGCTCCCCCGCGTCCGTACGCCCGTTGGCCGAGCGTCTCGCCGCGGCCGGACACACCGTCCGCGCCCCACGACTGCCCGGCCACGGCACCCACTGGACCGACCTGGAGCGCACCCGCTGGCAGGACTGGTACGCCGAGGTCGAGACGGCGTACGAGGAACTGGCCGAGCGCACCGACCGCGTCGTCGTCGCCGGTCTGTCGATGGGTGGCGCGTTGGTCTCACTGCTCGCCGAGCGGCGCCCCGAGGTCGCGGGTCTCGTCGTGATCAACCCGGTGTTCCGGATGCGTACGGCCGCCCTCGCGGCCCTGCCGATCGCCCGACGGGTCCGCCGGTCGGTGCCCGGTCTGCCGTTCGACGTGAAGAAGCCGGGCGTGACGCCGGTGGCCGACGACCGGATCCCGCTGAAGGCGCTGCACTCGCAGGTGCAGATGTGGCACCACGTCACCCGCGACCTGCCGCAGATCACCCAGCCCGCCCTGCTGGTCCGGTCCAGCGTCGACCACGTCGTGCCGGCGAGCTGCGCCGAACTGTTCGCCAGCCGGATCTCCAGCAGCGACCTGACCGAGGTCGTGCTGGAGAACAGCTACCACGTCGCGACGCTCGACCACGACGCGCCGCTACTCGAACAGCAGACCCTCGACTTCGTGGAGCGGGTGACCCGATGACCGACGAGCCGCGTGACACCGACAGCGCCGACGAGCAGTCGGAGTTCGACCGACGGTTCGAGGAGATCACCAGCGACTGGCGCGCCGAGGAGGCCGAGCGCCAGAGCAGCGCGACGCCGGCCGAGCCGCAGGTTCCGCCGCAGATCCCGGCGCAGTGGCGGGCCACCGGTCAGTCCAGCTTCCTGGAGGACCACGACCCCGGCTTCACGCCGCCGACGCCCGCGCCGCTGCCCACCGACGAGATGTTCTGGGTGACCATCGGCTGCCTGGTCGCCGGACCGCTGTGGCTGCTCTACCTGTTCTTCTTCGACCGGTACACATCCGGTTTCTGGTGGACGCTGGCAGCGTTGGTCTTCTTCGCCGGTGTCCTCCTGCTCGTCTTCCGCCAACCGGCGAACCGCGACGATCAGGATCCCGACGACGACGGCGCCCGGTTGTAGCGCAGCGAGCTCACGTCCAGGTCGACCGTGACCGGCAGGTGGTCCGTCGCCCGGGCGAGCATCGAAGCGTCCAGGTCGATCTCCGGCGTGGTGGCCGGGAGGGTCGCCGAGGCGAAGATGCCGTCGATCCGCTTCACCGGTCCGGTGGAGGGGAACGTGAAGGCGTCGTGACTGACCTCGTGCAAGGTCTGACCGAACATCTTCCACACGTCGTGGCCCGGGGTCTCGTTCAGGTCGCCACCGATGACGGCCGGGGTCACGGCCGGCTCCAGCGCGGACATGAAGTGGGTGCAGCCGGCGACCCGGTCAGCCTGCCGCAACGACATGTGCAGGCTCGCGGCGTGCACCGGGCCGTGGCCCGGCAGGCTCACCGTCGCCAGGCAGTAGCCGCGCGGCTCGTCGCCCTTGCGCACCGGCATGTTGCGGTGCACGCAGTCGTGCACGTTCAGCCGCAACGACGTCAACAGGGTGGTGCTCATCCAGCCACGCCGCCCGTCGCTCCAGGTCATCCCGACCCGTGCCGCGAACGAGGCGATGCGGTGGCCCGACAGCGGGTGCCGCGGCGCCTCCTGCAGCAGCAGGACGTCCGGGGCGATGGTGCGTACGACCTGCTCCAGGGCGTCGTTGTCGTCCTTGAACGCGCGAACGTTGTACGACGTGACGCGGATGATGCTGCTGCGATCGGTCATGAACCGAGAACCTCCGTACGAGCCAGGTCGGCGGCGCCGACCAGGCCCGCCTCGTTGCCGAGTTCCGCGCCGACGATGCGCGCTTCAGGTCGATAGCCGCGCCCCGAGAGGTGGCGGCGGAAAGCGCTGCGCGCCGGGTCGAGCAACATCGGGCCGGCCGCGCTGACGCCGCCGCCGATGACGAACGCTCCGGGGTCGAACGCGTTGGCCAGGTTGGCGAGGCCGACACCGAGCCAGTTGCCGATCTCCGCCAGCAACTCGGCGGCGATCGGGTCGCCGCTCTGCGCCGCCTCGGTGACCATCGGGCCGGTCAGTCGGGACGGGTCGCCGTCGACGTGTGCGGCGAGGTCCGCGGCGATCGGCGAGTTCGCGGCGATCATCGTGCGCGCCTCGCGGACCAACGCGTTGCCGCTGGCGTACTGCTCCCAGCAGCCACGGTTACCGCACTCGCAGCGGTGGCCGTCCGGCACGACCTGCATGTGGCCGAACTCGCCTGCGATGCCGAACCGGCCGCGCTGCATCTCACCGTTGAGCAGGACCGCTCCCCCGATGCCGGTGCCGAGGTTGACCATCACCAGGTGGGTCTCGCCGCGGACCGCACCGAAGCGCCACTCCGCCCAGCAGGACGCGTTGGCGTCGTTGTCGACGAAGACCGGGATGTCGATGCGGCGACGCAGCGCCTCACGCAGCGGTTCGTGCCGCCAGGAGAGGTGTGGGGCGAAGACGACGGTCGCCCGGTCGGACGAGACGAACCCGGCCGCGCCGATGCCGATCGCCACCGGCTCCGACTCGGCCTTGCCGAGGAGTTCCTGGACGGTGTCGACGATGACGTCCTCGACGACGTGCGGCGCGGTCGAGCGGTGCGGGGTGTCGCGCCGCGCACGGTGCAGCACCTTCCCCTCCGCGTCGACCAGACCACCGGCCACCTTGGTGCCGCCGATGTCGATCCCGATCGCGAGCTGTCCCGCCGCCCCGCTCATGACGCACGCTCCACGGCAAGCGCCGCGGCGCCGACCATGCCGGCGTCGTTGCCGAGGGTGGCGATCGCGAAGGTCGCCATCGGATGATGGCCGCGGCCCGGCAGTTGGCGAGCAAACGCGGCCCGGATGGGTTCGAGCAGCAGGTCGCCGGCCGCGGCGACGCCGCCACCGATGACGAACCGCGCCGGGTCGAGCACCGCCGCGAGCGACGCCGCACCCTCACCGATCCACCGGCCGAGGTCGGAGAGCAGCTCGATCGCAGCCGGGTCGCCCTGCTGGGCGGCCTCGGTCACGTCGCTGCCCTGGAGCTTCTTCGGCTTGCCGTCGCAGCGCGCCGCCAGACCGGCGGCGTACGGCGACCCGCTGGCCACGACCGCACGCGCTTCTCGCACCAGGGCGCTGCCGCTGGCGTAGCTCTCCCAGCAGCCGCGGTTGCCGCAGCCGCATCGGATCCCGTCGGGGACGACGCGCAGGTGGCCGATCTCGGCCGCGACGCCGTACGTCCCCCGGAACAGTTCGCCGCCCAGGATGATGCCGCCGCCGACACCGGTGCCGATCGTCACCATCACCATGTCGTCGACGTCGTGACCGGCGCCGTGGCGGAACTCGCCGTACGCGGCCGCATTGGCGTCGTTCTCGATGATCACCGGCGCGTCCACGACCTGCTGGATGCGGCTCTTGAGCGGCTCGTCCCGCCAGGCGAGGTTGGGCGCGAACAGGACCGTGGTGCCGGCGCTGTCGACGTAGCCCGCACTGGCGACACCGATAGCCGGGATCGGCCCACCGTCAGTCAGTTCCTTCACGAGGTCCGCGACGCCCGCGACGATCTCGTCCGGCTCCTGCGCGGGGGTGTCGCGCCGGGCGCGGCGCAGAATCGTTCCGTCTGCGTCGACCAGGCCACCGGCGATCTTGGTGCCGCCGATGTCGATCCCGATGCTCGCGGTCACGGCCGTTGTTCTCCTTCGTCTTCGTCGTCGGCGCCGAAAGCGCTGTCGTCCTTGGGCACGTGCTGTCGTTCCGGTCCCCGATCGTGCCCGGTCGGTTCGGCCGCGGCATCGGCGGAGGTGCGCGCGGCGCGTCGGTCCTCGGCCACCGCCTTGAGCGACCCGGCCACCATCGCGACCAGGTCGGCGAGGTGGTCGACGAGTTCCGGGCTGAGCGATTCCACCACGGCACCGACCCGGCAGACCGGGCAGACGCGACAGATCCGCGGGGCCGGGTTGCAGGAGCAGCCGGCGCCGTCGGTCGTCCTGGGTTGCTCCGTCTGGGTTGCCGATTCCGGTTCGGCCGCGTGGGTCTGTCGCTCACCGGTGGTCTGGCCCGCGGCCCAGGCGCCGAGCGATTCCATCAGTCGTCGGGCTTCCTCCTCGACCGACGTACCGGCGGTGGAGCGGTGGGAGTCCTGCGGGTCGGTCACGATCGAGCTTCCTGGTCCGGGATGAAGGCGACCTCAAGCATGCCGTGTCGCACCCGGGTTCCGTGCGCGCCGTAGCGCGACAGCAGCGACGGCAGGTCGTAGAGCCCACGCGCGGTACCGGCCGAAACCACCAGCGCGTCGCCCACCCGGTCCACCTCCACGTCGTCAATCGTGTTGAACGGTAACGGAACTCGCCACACGACGAGGTCGTCCTTGGGCCCACCGACGAGCTCCGGCTCGCGCGCCGGGTCGGCGAACGCGGACGGGTCGAGGTCCGCGCCGAGGACCGGAACGCCGTACGCGCCCAGTTCCGCGCGCAGCGAGTCCCCGACGTCAGCGCCCGGCGCCGGATGCACCGCGGCGAGCCGGCCGCCACCCAGCACCACGGCCCGCGCCATCGCCCGGGTCCGGTCGTCGGCCCGCGGATGGGACCCGTGTACGACGACCGTCGCCGCCGAACGCACGATCGCCGCGACGGAGTCGGAACGCGTGGCCAAGGCCCGTACGGCGTCGACCGACCGCGACGCGCTACCCAGGGCCAGCGCCTGGAGCGGGCGTGCGCTGCGGGCCCATCCCGGGCCGAACCCCTGGGCCCGCGCGGTCGCGTCACGCAGGGGTCGTACGGCGCTGTGCAGGGTGCGCAGTCCGCTGCCGACGTCGATCACGACGTGGTCGAAGGACTCACCGGCGACCTGCTCGGGCAGATCCCACAGCGCGCCGACGACTCCCCCGACGGTGAGTTCCTGGACGGCGGGCAGCACGAGGTCCGCGACCTGGCCGCGGACCAGCGACGCCAGTTCGTCGCGGGCGAGGTCGACCGCTGCCGGCAGGATCTCGACGGCATCGGTCACCAACGTCGTCGCGCCGAACTCGGGATCCGCGGCGCGTACGGCGACGGTCGATCCGGCGGACGCCAGGGAATCGGCGAGCGCCGCCGCGGCGGTGGAACTACCGGCTCCCCCGGGTCCGCCGACGAGGACGACCTGGGTCATCGGAGCGTCATCCCTCGGCGCGGGCCTTCAGTCCCTGCAGCGCAGTGTCGATGATCGTCCGCTCGGCCTTGCGACGCAGCGGGCCGATGAGCGGCAGCTTCACGTCGACCCGCAGCGTGTAGGTGACCTCGGTGCTGTCGTCACCCTCGGCGGTCAACCGGTAGACGCCGTCCAGCGCCTTGAGCAGGTCGGAACGCACCAGCTTCCACCGCACCTCACCGGTGCCGTCCTCCTCGACGTCCCAGTCGTAGGCGAGCACGTAGGTGTCCCGGATCGGGGCCGCGTCGAGGACGAATTCGACCTCCTCGGCCCAACCGAGCTCGTCCTCGGACAGGATCGTCGCGCGCTTCACCTGTTCGGCCCACTCCGGGTAGGCCTCGAAGTCGGCGATGATGTCGAGAACGGTCGCGGGGTCAGCGGCAATCGTCACGGAAGCTGTGGTGCTGTCGGCCATGACCGTCACCCTAATGGCCGCTGCTGGTCCGCATGGCCGCTCCTCTACAAGGTCGTGTCCAGCCAGTTGCGGAACGACGACCGCAACGCTCCGGGGGCGCCGTACGCCGCGGCGAAGCGGTCCGACGCCGAGCCGCCGCCGTCGAGGGCGGAGATCACGGTCGCGACCCACCGCGCCCGCCCGTGGCGGGACACCAGGAAGGCGCACCACGCGAGGGCGTCCTGGTAGGCCGCGCGCAGGTCGGCCTCATCGGTCGTGGTGGCGAACGCGCCGTCGTCGGGCGGGCCCTGCGGTGGCCGACCGGCAGCCACCCGGTCGCGCAACGACGGGGCGTACCGAGCCAGCGGGAGCCCGGAGGTCAGCCACGCGGTGTACTCGGCCGGTCCTTCCAGCATCCAGCGCGGGACGTCGTCGGGAGTCCCGAGGCGTACGTGGGTCAGTTCGTGGGCGAGAACGGCGTCGACGCCGCTCGAGGTCAGTTCGTCGAGGGCCGGCTGGCTGATCAGCACGACACCGTCGGATCGCGTGGTCGCGGCGACCTGGTCGGAGGAGTCACCGCCGAGTTCGGTGAACCTCGCGTGAGTGCGTACGGCGATGACCTTCGCCCGCTGCCCCTCGCCCCAACGACCTCCCGCACCCCACACCTGACGTACGCGGGCGGCGGCGCGCTGCGCGGAGTCGGCGACGGCGGTGAGGCGGGCAGGCTCCAGGTCGCCCGACACCTCGACGGCAGGCCGCAGGATCGTGCGCAGTTCGGCGGGGCTGCCGCTGTCGGAGGCACCGGTGGACGCACCCGCGGATCCGCCGGCCGATGAACCCGAGGCGTCGACGCGGTGGTCTTGTCCGGCACACCCCGCGACCAGTGGCACACCGAGCAGCACGGTCACGCCTCCGCCGATCAGTCGGCGCAACGCGGCCCGACGGGCGAGCTCGGTCGGTGGGGTCACCCCACCATTGTGCGGGCGACGTCGCTCAGCCGACCGACCGCAGTCCGGGGTCCACCTCCACCTCGGCGTCGAGCACCGCGCTCGGGTGGATGAGGCCGTGGGCGGCGAAGATCTCCAACGCTGCACGCTCGGCCGGCTGCAGCCGGTCCGGCGGCGGCCCCGCGTCACGGATCGGGCCGAGATGGACGACCATGCAGTCGCCGCACCGCGCGCCGCGCACCGGGCAGGTGTCGCAGTCGATGAGCAGGTTGAGCATGTTGCCTCCTTCGAGGATGAGTCCTGCTGACACCTCGAGACGCTAGGCGCGACCACCGACAACCTCCGTCCGTCACCGCCCCGCGGGTGCTCCTCCCGAAGGTTGTCGGTGGTGGCCCGTACGGTGCCGAACATGACCGCGAAGCCTTCCCACCCCGTCGCGGTGCAGAGCAGTTTCGACGACCTCGGCACCCCGCTGCTCGACGTCACCTTCGTCGTGCTCGACCTGGAGACGACCGGTGGCGCACCGGCCGCGGAGAACATCACCGAGATCGGTGCGGTCAAGGTGCGTGGCGGCGAGGTGCTGGGCGAGTTCCAGACGTTGGTGCGTCCCGGGTCGGCGATCCCGGCGTTCGTGTCGGTGCTGACCGGCATCAGCAACGCGATGGTCGCCACGGCGCCGCGTATCGCCGAGGTGCTGCCGCCCTTCCTGGAGTTCCTCGGCGACGCGGTCGTCGTCGCCCACAACGCCCCCTACGACGTAGGCTTCCTGAAGGCGGCGTGCAGTTCGCTCGGTCGAAGCTGGCCCCGGCCGGCCGTCGTCGACACCGCCCATCTCGCCCGTCAACTGGTCACCAACGACGAGGCGCCCAACCGGAAGCTGAGTTCGCTCGCCGCGTTGTTCTCCACCACGACGACGCCCGACCACCGCGCGCTGCACGACGCCCGCGCCACCGTCGACGTGCTCCACGCGCTGCTCGGCCGAGTCGGCAACCTCGGCGTCCACACCCTCGAGGAACTGCTCACCTACTCCAAGCGTGTCTCGCCGCAGCAGCGGCGCAAGCGGGTGCTCGCCGACGATCTGCCGTCCGCGCCGGGTGTCTACGTGTTCAAGGACTCCCGCGGGGAGGTGCTCTACGTCGGCACCAGCGTCGACATCCGCAAGCGGGTCCGCTCCTACTTCACCGAGAGCGAGAAACGCACCCGCATGCGGGAGATGGTCCAGCTTGCCCACGAGGTGACGCCCGTCGTCTGCCAGACGGCCCTCGAGGCGCAGGTACGCGAGTTGCGGCTCATCGCCGAACACAAGCCACGCTTCAACCGACGCTCGCGCTATCCGGAGCGGGCCGTGTGGATCAAGCTGACCCGTGAGCCCTTCCCCCGCCTGTCCATCGTCAGCTCCGTCCGGGCCGACGCCCTCGGCTACATCGGTCCCTTCGGCTCCCGGTCGCTGGCCGAACAGGCGGTCCAGGCTCTCCACGACGTCGTCCCGCTGCGGCAGTGCACCAAGCGTCTGTCGACGAAGGCGAACTCCTCCGCCTGCGCCTTGTTCGACCTGGGCAAGTGCGGGGCGCCGTGCACCGGTGCCCAGTCGGTCGCCGACTACGCGCTGGTCGCCGAGGAGGCGCTGAGGTTGCTGTCCGACTCGGTCACGCCGGTGGTCGACGGACTGACCGCGCGGATGTCGACGCTCGGCGCGCAGGGACGCTACGAGGACGCCGCCGCCGTACGCGACCGGTTGCTCGCCTTCGTCCGCGGCGCGGCCCGTGCCCAACGCCTCGCCCCGGTCGCCGAGGCGGCGGAGATCGTCGCCGCGCGGCCCAGTCCGATCGGTGGCTGGGAAGACGTCTGCGTACGACATGGCCGGTTCGCCGGCACCACCGTGACCCCGCGCGGGGTCGACCCGATGCCGGCCATCGACGCCATGGTCGAGACGGCGGAGGTCGTCACGCCCCCGGTGCCGCCCAGCGCGGCGGCGCTCCCGGAGGAGGCCGACAAGGTCCTCACCTGGCTGGAACAGCCGGGCGTACGCCTCGTGCGCAGCGACGCGGATCTGACGTGGTGCTGCCCGGTCGACGGCGCGATGGGCGCGAAGGTCGCCCTCGAGGCGCGCATCGACGCCACCGTCGAGCCGCGCACTAAGGTGGCGGTGTGATCTCCGCCATCGTGATGATTTCCGCAGACGTCCACCGCATCCCCGAGGTCGCCCAGGCGATCGCCGAGATCGACGGGATCTCCGAGGTCTACTCGGTGACCGGCGACGTCGACCTCATCGCGGTCGCCAAGGTCGAGCGCCACGAGGAATTCGCCGACGTCATCGCCGACCGCCTCAACAAGGTCGAGGGCGTCATCGACAGCCGTACCCACATCGCATTCCGCACCTACTCGACCGACGACCTCGGCGCCGCGTTCGCGCTCGGGCTCGACGAGTAACAGCCGGCCGGGTCGCTGCTCCCGCGGCTCAGGCCCGCTGGGTCGCGGCGATCCACCGGTCGAGCGCCGCCCGCGCCGCACCGGAGTCGATCGCGTCCGCCGCCCGCCGGATACCCGCCCGCAGCGCGCTGTCGACGTCCGGGTGACCGGCGCCGAAGCGGTCGCCGCCGCTCCCGGCAGCCACCAGGGCCAACGCGACCCCGGCGTTCAGCAGCACCGCGTCGCGGACCGGTCCGTGCGCGCCTTCGATGACCTGCCGTACGACCGTGGCGTTGTACGCCGCGTCCTGCCCGCGCAGCGCTTCCAACGGCGCCCGTTCCAGACCCAGCGCGGTCGGGTCGACGACGTGCTGGGTGATCTCACCGTCGTGGATCCACCAGAGGGTCGACGTGGTCGAGAGCGTCAGCTCGTCGAGCCCGTCGTCGCCGCGGAACACCGCGGCCTGCTGTCCGCGGTCCGCGAAGACACCGGCCACCAGCGGAGCGACCCGCGCATCCGCGACGCCGACCGCCCGGAAACGGGGGTTCGCCGGGTTGGTCAACGGACCGAGCACGTTGAACGCGGTCGGCACCCCGAGGTCCTTCCGGGTGACCGCCGCGTGGCGCATGCTCGGGTGGAAGGTCTGCGCGAAACAGAAGGTGATTCCGGCCTGCTCGACGACGGACGCGACCTGCTCGGGTGTCAGGTCGAGGCGAACACCCAAGGCCTCCATCACGTCGGCCGCACCGGAGGACGACGAGGACGCGCGGTTGCCGTGCTTGACGATCGTCGCGCCGGCGCCGGCACACACGATGGACGACATCGTCGAGATGTTGACGGTGTGCGCCCGGTCGCCACCGGTGCCGACGATGTCGAGGGTGTCGCCGTCGACCTCGATCGGGCGGGCGTGGGCGATCATCCGATCGGCGAGACCGCGCAGTTCGGCGACGCTCTCCCCCTTCGCGCGCAGCGCGACCAGGAATCCGGCGACCTGGGAGTGGCTGGCGTTGCCCGACATGATCTGGTCCATCGCCCACGAACTGCGGTCCAGGTCGAGGTCCTGACCGGAGATCAACGCGGTCAGCACATCCGCCCAGGTGAACGGCTCGGCCGACACGGCGTCAGCTCTGTCGAGCGAGGGTGGCGATGGTGCTGCTGAGCAGCAACGGGTCGATCGGGTGCGGCACCGCCGCCTCCGCCTGGGACCACGACGCCAGCCAGCCATCGGCGGCCCGCCCGGTCAGCACCAGGATCTTCGGGCAGTCGGCGATCTCGTTCTTCAACTGCCGGGTGAGGCCCAGACCACCGGTCTTGGCCGCCTCGCCGTCCAGGATCAACAGGTCGAACGACTCCTTCTCGACCGCGTCGATCACGCCGGCGGCGGTGGCGCACTCGCGCCACGACACGATCTCGACGTCCTTCGCCGGGCGACGCCCGGCACCGACGCGAACCGCGTCCCGCGTGGCGCTGTCGTCGCTGTAGAGCAGCACGGACAGCTGACGCGGACCGGCGGCGGACGGCGCAGCGGCGCCGGCGGGAACGGGTGCGTTCGAACTCATGGGGCGATGCTACCCAAGCCTCGTCCGCCCGCGATGTCGGGGAAGAACTCGGGGAACCTGCGGCGCAACGTCGTTCGTTCATCACAAGATGCGACCAAAACCGGGGGTCGCTGCCGCCGGGGTCAGCCGGAGGGGCCATAATGTCGGACGTGGCGACAGCAACTGCAGCTCAGACGAGTTCCCCCCGAGCCCGTGCCGGGGTGACCCGACCGAACATGACCGCGGTCGGAACGATGGTGTGGCTCTCCAGCGAACTGATGTTCTTCGCGGGTCTCTTCGCGATGTACTTCACGATCCGCTCGGTGGCCCCCGACCTGTGGCACGACCGCACCGAACACCTCAACGTCCCGTTCGCCGCGGTGAACACGTTGATCCTGGTGATCTCCTCGGTGTGGTGCCAGCTCGGTGTCTTCAAGGCCGAGTCCGGCCAGCCGGCCCGCACCGGGTCGCTGCTGCAGCTGGGTTCCTGGGGCATGCGCGAGTGGTACGTCCTCACCTACATCTTCGGCGCGATCTTCGTGTCCGGCCAGGTGATGGAGTACTCCGAGATGTTCGCCCACGGCATCTCGATCAACTCCGACGCGTACGGCTCGATGTTCTACATGACGACCGGTTTCCACGGACTTCACGTGACGGCCGGCCTCGTGGCCTTCCTGCTGATCATCGGGCGCACCTTCACCACCCGGAAGTACACCCACAACCAGGCGACCGGCGCGATTGTCACCTCGTACTACTGGCACTTCGTCGACGTCGTGTGGATCGCCCTGTTCGCGACGATCTACCTGCTGAAGTGACCGCCGTGAGCTGGTCCCCCATGTCCGTATCCGCCCCGACGACAGGACAGAGCCTGTGAGTTCTCTCGCCGCCCGACGCCGTCACCCGGCCGCCCTCGTGGTCGTGTTGCTGCTCGGTCTGATCATCACCGGTGGCCTGTACGCCGTCTTCGCGCCGAAGAGCGCCGACGCCGCGTCCGCCACCGCTTCCGCCGACAAGATCAGCCAGGGCAAGGAACTGTTCCTCGCGAACTGCGCCAGCTGCCACGGCACCGCTGCCACCGGCAGCGGCAACGGTCCGTCCCTGATCGGCGTGGGCGCCGCCTCCGTCGACTTCCAGGTCGGCACCGGCCGTATGCCCCTGCAGCAGCCGGGTGTCCAGGCGATGCGTAACGTCAACGGTGCGCAGTTCACCAGCACCGAGATCGCCGCTCTGTCCGCGTACGTCGCCTCGCTGGGCGACGGCCCGTCGGTCCCGAGCTCGGAGTACACCTCCGGTGGCGGCAACGTCGCCAAGGGTGGCGAGCTGTTCCGCGTCAACTGCGCGATGTGCCACAACGTCGCCGGCTCCGGTGGTGCGCTCACCCGCGGCAAGTTCGCGCCGAACCTGATGGACGTCTCCGGCAAGCACGTCTACGAGGCGATGCTGACCGGTCCGCAGTCGATGCCGGTGTTCAACGACACCAACCTGACTCCCCAGGACAAGAAGGACATCATCTCGTACCTGATGAACGTCCGCACCGAGGCGTCGCAGGGCGGTCACACGCTCGGCAACCTCGGCCCGGTTCCCGAGGGCATGTTCGCCTGGACGATCTTCATCGGCCTGATGATCGGTGCCGCCGTCTGGCTCGGCCGTAAGGCGGCCTGATGTCCGACCTCACTCCCCCCGCTGACAAGGAACCTTCAGTGACCCACTCCGACGAGGCCCCGCACGGCCACGACGTCGTGGCCCACGGCCATGACGGCGCCCTGCCGGAAGCCTTCGAGAATCCCGGCCTCCCGCCGCACATCCACCGTCACGGTGACGCCGACGAGAAGGCCGCCAAGCGGTCCGAGCGCCAGGTCGCCACCATGTTCGGCCTGTCGATGCTGTTCACGGTGCTGTTCATCGTGTCGTACTTCGCGATCGGAGCCGACGACATCGTGACCCTGCCGCTGATCGGCCCGACGAAGGCGCTGCACACCGCGCTGGGTGTCTGCCTCGGCTTCTCGATCCTGTTCATCGGCCTCGGCGCCGTCCACTGGGCCAAGACCCTGATGTCCGACGAGGAGGTCGTCGAGGAGCGTCACGAACTGCGCTCGAGCGACGAGACCCGCGAGGGCTTCACCAAGATCCTCACCGACGCCGGTGAGTCGACCCAGATCTTCCGTCGCCCGCTGATCAAGATGACGATGGGTGGCGCGCTGGGCCTGTTCGCCCTCCCGCTGGGTCTGCAGGTGCTCGGCTCGTTCGGGCCGATGCCGCACCGCGACCTGGAGACGTCGCTGTGGGACTACCCGTACAAGGGCCGTAAGCGCCGCCTGGTGCGCGACCCCGACGGCACCGCGATCCGCCTGTCGGACGTGACCCTCGGTTCCGTCTTCCACGTTCTGCCCGAAGGCATCGACACCTCGAAGCACCCGATGAACGAGAAGGTAAAGGCCTCCGTCATCCTGGTCAGCCTCGAGGAGGACAAGATCAAGAGCGCCAAGCAGCGCGAATGGGGCATCGGCGGCGTCGTCGCCTACTCCAAGATCTGCACCCACGTCGGCTGCCCGGTCGGCCTGTACGAGCAGCAGACCCACCACCTGCTCTGCCCGTGCCACCAGTCGACCTTCGACATGACCGAGGACTGCAAGGTGATCTTCGGCCCGGCCAAGCGGCCGTTGCCGCAGTTGAAGATCTCCGTTGACGACGAGGGCTACCTCGTTGCCGACCACGGCTTCAAGCAGGCCGTCGGACCGAGCTTCTGGGAGCGCGCATGACCGACAACACCCGTCCCGTGAACGACCTGCGGTCCGACGACCGCACCGACGCGCCGAAGAAGTCCGGCGGACCCGCCGGCGCCATCGGCAACTGGGTCGACGAGCGCACCGGAGCTGCCGGAGCCGGCAAGTTCCTGATGAAGAAGGTCTTCCCCGACCACTGGTCGTTCATGCTCGGCGAGATCGCGATGTACTCGATGATCGTCGTGCTGATCACCGGCACCTTCCTGACCTTCTGGTTCGTCCCGAGCATGGGCGAGGTGACCTACAACGGGTCGTACGTCCCGCTGCGCGGCATCCACATGTCCGAGGCGTTCAACTCCACGGTGAACATCTCGATGGACGTGCGCGGCGGTCTACTGATCCGCCAGATGCACCACTGGGGCGCCCTGGTCTTCCTCGTCGCGATCATGCTGCACATGTTCCGCGTGTTCTTCACCGGCGCGTTCCGCAAGCCGCGTGAGATCAACTGGATCATCGGTCTGCTGCTGTTCATGCTCGCGATGGTCGAGGGCTTCGCCGGTTACTCGCTGCCGGACGACCTGCTGTCGGGCACCGGTCTGCGCGCCGCTCAGGGCTTCATCCTGACCATCCCGGTCATCGGCTCGTACATCTCGTACGGCATGTTCGGTGGCGGCTTCCCCGGCGAGGCGATCATCCCCCGCCTGTTCACCGTCCACGTGCTGCTGATCCCGGCGATCCTGATCGGCCTGTTCACCGCGCACCTGCTGCTGGTGATGGTGCACAAGCACACCCAGTTCCCTGGACCGGGCCGCACCAACAAGAACGTCGTGGGCTTCCCGCTCATGCCGGTCTACACGGCCAAGGCCGGTGGCTTCTTCTTCATCGTGTTCGGCATCATCGCGCTGATCTCGGGCCTGGTCTCGATCAACCCGATCTGGCTGTACGGACCGTACGAGCCGACCCAGGTCACCGCGGGCTCGCAGCCCGACTGGTACATGGGCTTCGCCGACGGTGCGCTGCGTCTGCTGCCGGGCTGGCTGGAGTTCACCCTGGGTGGCCACACCTACAGCTTCAACATCATGATCGGCGCCATCCTGCTGATCCCCGCGATGTGGACGCTGATGGGCATCTACCCCTTCCTCGAGCGCTGGGTCACCGGTGACAACGAGGAGCACCACCTGCTCGACCGCCCGCGCAACAATCCGACGCGCACCGGTATCGGCATGGCGTTCATCACCTTCTACTTCGTGCTGATGTTCGCCGCCGGTAACGACCTCATGGCGATCAAGCTGCACCTCTCGATCAACGACATCACCCACTTCTTCCGGGCTGCTGTCTTCATCGCACCGGTGCTGGCGTTCATCGTGACCAAGCGGCTCTGCCTGAGCCTGCAGCGTCGCGACCGCGACCTGGTGTTGCACGGTCGGGAAACCGGCCGCATCGTCCGGACCGCGGAGGGTCGCTTCTTCGAGGCGCACGAGCCGCTGGACGAGTACACCCGTTGGCCGCTGGTGGCCTACGCCCGCCACGAGGTGCTGCCGGCCGGTGCTGCCACCGACGCGAACGGCGTACGACGCAAGGGTGCTCGTGGCGAGAAGCTGCGCGCCAAGCTGTCGCACTTCTACTTCGCCGACGTGATCAACCCGGTGACCCCGGCCGAACTGGCCGCGGAGCACCACGAGTCGCACGGGCGGGCCGCTGAGCTCGAGCGCGCGGCGATCGAGGGCGCGAAGTCCCCGGCGTTCGGTCACTTCCGCGGCGCCGGTAGCGCCCAGGAGCTGAGCGAGAACAGCGCCTACCACCCGCGGGAGACCAGCGACACCCACTGAGGGTCCGCTGTCCCCCACGCCTGACACCAGAACCGGTCACCACCCATGCACAGTGACGTCGACGACGAACTGCTTCAAGGGAGGTGGCCGGTTCGGTGCACCTGGGGTGGATCGGGTGCGCGTTACCTCGCCCACCACGCCTCCGCTCCGCTGCTGGCCGTCGTCGTCGACGTGTGCAGCTTCAGCACCACCGTCTCCCTGGCGACCGACCGTGGCGCCGCCGTCTACCCGTACCGCTGGCGGGACGCGGGCGCCGCTGCCCTCGCGGAGCGGGTCGACGGTGTTCTCGCCGTGCAGCGCCAGGACCGCTCCGCCGGAGACGCACCCGGCGCGCCATCCCTCTCCCCCGCGTCCATCGCCGCGGCGGACCCGTTCAAGCGCCTGGTGCTGCCGTCACCGAACGGCTCGACCATCGCGTCCGTGCTGCAGGAACTCGGCTGCGAGGTCGTCGCCGGCTGCCTGCGCAACGCACGAGCCGTCGGTGAATACTGCGCCGACCACCTGGCGAACAGCGGCGAGGTGCTCGTCGTACCAGCCGGAGAACGCTGGCCGGACGGCACGCTCCGGGTCGCCAACGAGGACCTCTGGGGTGCCGGCGCCATCCTGTCCGTCATCCCCACCGAGAAGCGCTCCCCCGAGGCCGAATCGGCGGTCGACGCCTTCCGTGCGGTCAAGCGCAACCTGTCGGTCCGGCTGCGCAGCAGCAGCTCCGGGCTCGAACTGCTCGCCAAGGGCTACGGCGACGACGTGAACCTGATCGGCCAGCTCAACGCCAGCGGTTGCGTCCCACGGCTGTCCGACGGGGCCTTCACCGCCGTACGTCGGCGCAACACCGCCACGACGTCCTGACCGGCCCGCGCACGGGCCCACGCGCCGCGGACATCGCCCACGTCGGAAGGACCAGCCGATGATCGAACTCTCCGACGAGCAGTTCGAGGAGGCGGTCGCCGACGCGCTCGACGAGATCCCGCAGGACCTCTTCGACCGACTCGACAACGTCGTCATCCTGATCGAGGACGAACCCACGCCCGAGCAGTCGGCGGAGAACGCCCCAGGCGGCGAACTGCTCGGGCTCTACGTCGGCATCCCGCTGCCCGCCCGCTCGGACAGCTACCTGTACGGCTCACTCCCGGACCGCATCTTCCTGTTCCGCGGTCCGCTGCGGCGCGTCTGCCGCACCCGCGACGAACTGGTCCGGCAGATCCGCGTGACGACGCTGCACGAGATCGGCCACTTCTTCGGCATCGACGACGACCGGCTGCACGAGCTCGGCTGGGGCTGACACGCCCTACCCGGGTGGCCGGACCGGTGAGCCGGAATCCGACGTCCGGCGATCGACCTACAGACGCTCTGCCTGAGATCGGTCCGCGGCGAAGTAGACCAGGTCGATCAGATCGCTGTGTTCCCGCCGCCACTGTTCGATGTCGTGCGCGTAATCGAGCGACAGCGCGACGACCCGGTGGCGATCCTCCGCAATCCAGCCCACACCCACCCCGACGAGACACGGCCGGCCGGGAAACCGATCGGACTCACGACCGGGCGCGGACGCCATGACCGCTTGGCACGCCTGCATGGAACCGCCGCTGAGGTCTGGCGGAAGCGAACGATGTACGGCGTCCACGCGAAGGATCGTCCCGTCCCAGTCACCATCGAGAACGCACAACTGGTCGACCACGGCGAGATGGTCGACGGCAGCGTCCAGCGCAGCTCCAGCGACGCGAAAGCTCAGATCAGGATCGGGGTGAACAGGTCCGAATCGCGGGGAGGCTCGGACCACATCGCCGTCCAGCACACCGGTGACGCGCAGGCCGCTCATGGCGTTGATCGTGATCCTCAGGTCTGCGGGCTGCAAAAAGTGTACGGCCGGACCCGCATCGCGGATCCGGCCGTACGGCGTTGTTATGGAGTGCCTGGTCAGGCGGCGTTCTCGCCCCGGAAGAACTCGAAGGTCCAACCGACGACCGACAGCATCAGCAGCGGCATCGAGATGATCACGAACCACCAGCCGACAGCGGCGCCGAACATCAGCAGCGCGCAGGAGCCGGCCAGTGCCAGCGGCCACCAGGAGTGCGGCGCGAAGAAGCCGAAGTCACCTTCGACGTCCGAGATCTCGCCGTCGAGGTCGTCGTCCGGTCGCGGGTCGGACTTCGCACCGGTGATCCGGAAGAAGAACCCGCACATGAAGCACAGGCCGGCGCTGAGCAACAGGCCCACGACACCCACCGGCTCGATGCCGCGCTCGGACTGCATGGTCGCGACGGTGTAGATCACCATCACGATGATGACGAACAGGCCGATGCCGTTGAACAGGCGTGCTTCGGTCTTCATCGGGTCGTCTCCTCCTCACCACGCGAGGTGGCGATGCGGCTGAGCATCTCGTTCGACGCACGGACGGACGCGGGCGCGGCCTCCGGGTGGTTCAGGTCGAACGCGGGACGCTCGGAGCGGATACGCGGGATCGAGTTGAAGTTGTGACGCGGCGGCGGGCAGCTGGTGGCCCACTCGAGCGAGGCGCCGTAGCCCCACGGGTCGTCGGTGTTCACCAGCGGCGCGGTACGCCAGGTCTTCCACACGTTGTAGAAGAACGGGAGCATCGAGCAGCCGAGGATGAACGCACCGACGGTGGACACCTGGTTCATCCACTGGAAACCGTCCTCCGGCAGGTAGTCGGCGTAACGCCGCGGCATGCCGTCGACACCCAACCAGTGCTGGATCAGGAAGGTGGTGTGGAAGCCGATGAACAGCATCCAGAAGTGGATCTTGCCCAGCGTCTCGTCGAGCATCCGACCGGTCAGCTTCGGCCACCAGAAGTAGAACCCGGCGAACATCGCGAACACGACGGTGCCGAACACGACGTAGTGGAAGTGGGCCACGACGAAGTAGGAGTCGGTGAGCGAGAAGTCCAGGGCCGGGCTGGCCAGGATGACGCCGGTCAGACCACCGAAGAGGAAGGTCACCAGGAAGCCCAGCGCCCACAGCATCGGCGTCTCGAAGGTGATCGAGCCACCCCACATCGTGCCGATCCAGTTGAAGAACTTCACACCGGTCGGGACGGCGATCAGCATTGTCATGATCGCGAAGAACGGCAGCAGCACCTGGCCGGTGGCGTACATGTGGTGGGCCCACACGGTCACCGACAGGGCGGCGATCGCGATGGTCGCCATGACCAGCGACTTGTAACCGAAGATCGGCTTGCGGCTGAACACCGGGATGATCTCGGAGATGATGCCGAAGAACGGCAACGCGATGATGTAGACCTCGGGGTGGCCGAAGAACCAGAACATGTGTTGCCAGAGCATCGCGCCGGCCGTCTCCGGGTCGAAGACGTGGGCACCGAGCACACGGTCCATGCCGAGGCCGAACAGCGCGGCGGCCAGCACCGGGAAGACCACGAGCGCGAGTATCGAGGTGATCAGCACGGTCCAGGTGAAGATCGGCATCCGGAACATGGTCATGCCCGGGGCGCGCATGCAGACGATGGTGGTGATGAAGTTCACCGAACCGAGGATGGTTCCGAAACCACCCAGGCTCAGACCGAAGACCCACAGGTTGCCACCGAGGCCGGGGCTGAACGTGGATCCGGAAAGCGGCGCGTAGGCGAACCAACCGAAGGCGGCCGCGCCCTGCGGGGTGAGGAAACCGAAGGCGGCGATCAGACCACCGAACAGGAACAGCCAGTAGGCGAACATGTTCAGGCGGGGGAAGGCGACGTCGGGCGAACCGATCTGCAGCGGCACCAGCGCGTTGGCGAAGCCGGCGAACAGCGGCGTCGCGAACAGCAGCAGCATGATCGTGCCGTGCATGGTGAACAGCTGGTTGAACTGCTCGGGGTTGTCGACGACCTGCAGGCCGGGCTCCCAGAGCTCGGCGCGGATCATCAACGCGAGCACGCCACCGAGCAGGAAGAACGCCATCGAGGTGATGAAGTAGAGGTTGCCGATCACCTTGTGGTCGGTGGTGGTGATCCACTTCACGACGGTGCGGCCCGGGTGACGCTGCGGCTTGCCGCGCTCACCGCGCAGCTGCGCGTCGACGGGGACGGTGGTTGCCATTACTTGCCCTCCACGACATCGGACTGGTCGACGCCCGGCGGCAGGTACTGCTGCTCACCCGGCACCAGCGCGGAACCCTTGCGAGCCATCGAGTTCGACAGGAACCCGGTGTTGCCCTCGGCCTTCAGCTGGTTGATGTGCTTGGTGTAGTCGGCCTCGCTGACCACCTTGACCTGGAACAGCATCTGCGAGTGGTAGGCACCGCACAGCTCGGCGCACTTGCCCTGGAAGGTGCCGATCTGGTTCGGGACGACCTGGAACTTGTTGACCCGGCCCGGGATCATGTCCATCTTCTGCAGGAACTGGATGACCCAGAAGGTGTGGTTCACGTCGCGGGTGGTCAGCACGAACTCGACGCGCTTGTTCACCGGCAGGTAGAGCGTCGGCAGCGTCTTCTCGACGCCCGGCTTGCCGTTCAGCTGCGCCTGGGTGCCGGAGTCGTAGACCTTCGCGTCGACGTAGTTGAAGTCCCAGCTCCACTGCTTGCCGACGACGTTGATCGTCACGTCGGGCTTCTTCGAGGTGTCCAGCATCTTGTTCTCGATCTGGACGGTCTTGCCGAACAGGACGGCGACCATCAGGACCGGGACGATGGTGAACAGCATCTCGATCGGCACGTGGTAGGCGATCTGCGGCGGAAGACCGGTGTCGGTCTTCTTGCGGCGGTAGCGCGCCATGCACCAGAACATCAGGCCCCAGGTGAGGACACCGACGGCGAGCGCCCAGGCCCACGTTCCGACCCAGAAATCCTGGATCTGCGGGGACAGCTGGGTGACGCCCTTGGGCAAGAAGCCGCGACGCTGGTAGTCGGTGCAACCGCTGAGCAACAGTGCTGCACCGGCAAGGCCGGCGGCACCGGTCAGACGCTTGGTCGTCCGTGAGTGGGAGCGCTTCGACGTGGGCCGCACGTCAGGCTCGCTTCGATTGGTTCCAGGCACGAGGAAACCTTATCCCAGTGCCGTACGTTCGCGCGGTCGGGGTCGACCGATCGGCCTGTCGCACGAGGCAATCCGGACGTTCCCTCGACGCTCACCCGATGCTCACTCGGAGGCAGCTCGGAACGCCCTCGGAAGTGGCTCGGAAACCGCCCGCCCGACCCGCTCGCGGTAGTCCGCGCGCGGGATCTCCCGCACACCCTGCGCGGCGAGGTGCGGGGTCGACCACTGCACGTCGAAGATCGCCGCGGTCGCGCCCGCCTCGAAGACCAGGTCGGCGGCCGCCCACAGGGCGACTTTGCTGGCGTCCGTACGCCGGTGGAACATCGACTCCCCCGCGAACAACGCGCCGATCGCGACGCCGTACAGGCCTCCGGCCAAGTCCCCCGCCTCGTCCCAGACCTCGACCGAGTGGGCCCACCCGAGTCGGTGCAGTTCGCCGTACGCCTCGGCGAACCGGTCGGTGATCCAGGCGCCGTCGCGGCGCGGGTCGGCGCAGCCGGCGACGACGTCGTCGAACGCCTCGTCGACGGTGACGCTGAACCGGCGGCTGGTGCGGCGCAGCGAGCGGTGTACGCGGTGGTCCCCCGGCAGCAGCACGCCGCGGTGCACCGGCGACCACCAGCCGATCGGGCCGTGGCCGCCATCCTCCAGCCCCATCGGGAAGAAGCCGTTGCGGTACGCCGCGAGCAAGGTGCCCGGTTCGAGGTCTCCCCCGCTGGCCACCAGATCGCCCGACCAGTCCGCCAGGTCGGCGGGGTCGATCTCGAAGACGAACCGGGAGGCCGGCGGTTCGATCGGCACGGAGGTCGCCGCGCTCAGCCGAGGTGCGGCGCGACGGCGGCTCGGGCGTCGGCGCCGTACGCCTCCTCGAGGCGCTCCAGGAAGCGCTGCGGGCGCAGGTCGTACTCCTGGGTGCCGACGGTCTCGACGACGTACGTCGCCAGCATCGACCCGACCTGCGCGCAGGTCTGCAGGTCGAGGTCCCACGCGAGCCCGCACAGGAAGCCGGCCCGGAAGGCGTCGCCGACACCGGTCGGGTCGACGGCCGGGACCTTCGCCGCGATCGGGATCTCGATCGGGTCGTGGCCGGCGCGCAGGATGACCGCGCCGTCCTTGCCCTTGGTCATCACCTGGGTGTCGACGCGGTCCAGGATCTCGTCGGCCGACCAGCCGGTCTTGCTGCTGACCAGCTCGGCTTCGTAGTCGTTGGTGAACAGGTAGGTGGCACCGTCGATGAGGTGGCGGATCAGGTCGCCGTCGCCGAACGCCAACTGCTGCGACGGGTCGGCGACGAAGTCGATGCCGCGGGTGCGGCACTCGGTGGTGTGTCGGCGCATCGCCTCGGGGTCGTTGGGGCCGACCACGACCAGGTCGAGGCCGCCCACGCGCTGCGCGATCGGCTCCAGTTCGATGTTGCGGGCCTCGCTCATCGCACCCGGGTAGAAGGTCGCCATCTGCGCCATCTCGGTGTCCGTGGTGCACACGAAGCGCGCGGTGTGTCGGGTGTCGGAGACGTGGATGGAGGTGCAGTCGACGTCGTGGCGCTCGAGCCACGAGCGGTAGTCGGCGAAGTCCTCGCCGACGGCGCCGACCAGGATCGGCCGAACGCCGAGGTTGCCCATGCCGAACGCGATGTTCGCGCCCACGCCGCCGCGGCGGATCTGCAGGTCGTCGGCCAGGAAGCTGACCGAGATCTTGTGCAACTGGTCGACGACCAGGGAGTCGGCGAACCGGCCACCGAAGGTCATCAGGTGGTCGGTCGCGATGGATCCGGTGACGGCGATCTTCATGAGCCAGAACCTACCGGCCGGTCAGAAAAGAGGACACCGCAGGACTGCATCGTGCAGTCCCGCGGTGTCGTCGAACGCGCGGCGTGGAGCGATCAGCTGAAGCTGTCGCCGCAGGCGCAGCTGCTGCCGGCGTTCGGGTTGTCGATGGTGAAGCCCTGCTTCTCGATCGTGTCGGCGAAGTCGATGGTCGCGCCCTCGAGGTACGGGGCGGACATGCGGTCCACGACGACCTCGACACCGTCGAAGTCGCGGACGAGGTCACCGTCGAGGGTGCGCTCGTCGAAGTAGAGCTGGTAGATCAGACCGGAGCAACCGCCCGGCTGCACGCCGACGCGCAGGCGCAGGTCGTCGCGACCCTCCTGCTCCAGCAGGCTCTTCACCTTGCCGGCGGCGACACCGGTGAGCTCGACCCCGTGGGCCTTGGTCTCGACCGTCGCCTCGGAAGCCGTCTCGGTCACGTTGCTGTCGATGCTCATGTTTCACGTTCCTTCGTGATCGCGGGGAAACCCGGAAGGATTTCGACTTGCCGCCGGTGCCAACCACCGAGCGGCTCGGTTTCTTCCCGGGCGCCTGTCGTCCTAGCGTACGTCGCCGCGCGCGGCGGGCGTCCACGTGTTCGCCACGCGGCGTACGAGGCCCGCCAGATCGGCACGCGCGACGCCCACCGTGGCGCCCTGGTCGCGGAACCGACCGGGCCGGTGCACGGCGTACGCGCCCTGGACGCCGAGCGACATCTGCTCACGGCGTCCGACGTGGACCTCGTCGGCGATGACGACGATCGCGGTGGCGGCGGCGGCCGCCAGGTCGGTCGTCGTCCGCAGCACGCTGTGGTCGAGCACCCGCCAGTCGAAGACGGTGGTGGTCGTCACGACGAGGTCGGCCGCCGCGACGTGTTCGGCCAGTCCGGTGGCGGCGGCGCTGTACGTCGGCGCCGACACCAGCTGCGCACCGGCGGCCGCCAGCAGGTAGCCGAGGCCGCCGCCGGCACCGGCACCCGGCTGACGTTCGGCACGCAGCGTCGTCCCGGACAGCAGGTCGCGCTTGTCCGGATGGGCCGCTCGCACCCGCTCGACCCAGTCGCCGAGCGAGCGCTCCACGTCCTGGGCCTCCTGCCGGCCGAGCCCCCGTTCCTCGACGGCGGAGTACGCCGCGCCCTGGAACCCGAGCAGCACCCGGTCGGTGTCCGGCAGCGCGACCAGACGGCGTGCGTCCAACGCCGCCGGATCGTCGGCGCCGGTGAACCCCCGCAGGAAGCCGCGGCCGCCGTCGATCTGCGGCGCATCGCCCAGGGCGAGCACCACCTGGTCGCAACCGTCGGCGAGCAGTCGCGCGGCGGCGGCCCCGACCGCCTCACCGGACTCCCCCGCGTCGAGGAACGCCCGCTCACGGCCGAGGACGTACGCCGGGACCGTGGCGCCCGCGACATCGAGGACGGTCGGTTCCGCGCCGACGGATGCGGCCAGGGCCGCCGCGGTCCCGCGGCGCCCGCCGCCCTGCGCACAGACCTGGACGTCGACGTGTGCCGCGGCCGCCCGCCACGCCTGCTCGACCAGCGCCGCCGCCTCGGTGGCCGGCAGCGGGCCGAACGCGTCGGAGGCGACCAGAACCCGGATCGTCACCGCGTCGCGATGCGGTCCAGCAGCAGCGCCTCGGCGAGGCAGACCCGCTCGAACTCGGCGAGGTGCAGGCTTTCGTTGGCGCCGTGTGCGCGGCTGTCGGGGTCCTCGACACCGGTCACCAGGATCGCCGCCTGCGGGAAGCGCTCCGCGAAAGCGGCGACGAACGGGATCGACCCGCCGACACCGATGTCGACCGGTTGCTGCCCGTCCCAGGCGTCGGTGAAGCTGGCGCGGGCGGCGTCGTAGATCGGGCCCTCGGCGTCGGCCGCGAAGCCGGCGCCCTCGTCGTCCAGGGTCACCTCGAGCTCCGCGCCCCACGGGGTGTGCTCGGCGAGGTGGGCACGCAGCAGGTCGTACGCGTGACGCGGGTCCTCGTCGGCGGCGATGCGCATCGACACCTTCGCCCGGGCCTTCGGCACCAAGGTGTTGGACGCGGTGTCGACCGACGGAGCGTCGATGCCGATCGTGGTGATCGACGGCTTGGTCCACAGCCGGGACAGGAACGACCCACTGCCGATCGGGGTGACGCCGTCGAGCAGCCCGGACTCGGCTCGCAGCCGCGCCTCGTCGTAGTCGAGGTCGGCGGCCACGCCCTGGGACAGGCCCTGGACGGCGACCTCGCCGGCGTCGTCGTGCAGGCTCGCCAGCACGCGGACCAGGGCGGTCAGCGCGTCGGGCACGGCGCCGCCGTACATCCCGGAGTGGATCGCGTGGTCGAGCGTGCGGACCGTGACGACGACGCGGATCATGCCGCGCAGCGTGGTGGTCAGGGCGGGGACGCCGACCTCCCAGTTGGTCGAGTCGGCCAGCACGATCGCGTCGGCCCGCAGGTCCTCGCCGTGGCGCTCCAGGATGGTGGCCAGCGAGTCCGAACCGATCTCCTCCTCGCCCTCGACGAAGATGTTGACGCCGACCGGCGGGCGACCGCCGTGGGCGCGCAGGGCGGCGATGTGAGCCATGACGCCGGCCTTGTCGTCGGCGGCGCCGCGACCGTACAACCGGCCGTCGCGCTCGGTCGGCTCGAACGGCGGGGTGTCCCAGTCGGCGTCGTCGCCCGGCGGCTGGACGTCGTGGTGGGCGTACAACGTCACGGTCGGAGCACCCTCGGGCGCCGGGATTCGACCGATGACCGCGGGGCGACCGCCCTCACGGACGATGCGTACGTCCATCCCCTCGGCGCGCAACAGGGTCGCGACGGCCTCGGCGCTGGTGTCGATCGTGCTCTGGTCGAACGAGTCGAGCGAGACGCTGGGGATCCGGGTCAGGGCCTCCAGGTCGGAGCGGACCTGCGGCATGAGCTCGCGTACGGCGTTGCGGAGTTCGGTCGTACGTGCGGTGTTCGAGGTGTCGGTCACGTTGTCAGTCACGGCGCTCACCGTATCCGTGATTGGGCAGCCCCCTTCGCACCACGTACAGTTACCGATCGTGTTCGGGCGTGACAAGAAGACCGAGGAGCCGGCGGAGACCGCCACGGCTCTGCCTGCCGACGACGCGACGGTGAACGCGTCGCCGACCGAGGCGCCCTCCGGCGCCACCGGGAAGGGGCGCCCGACCCCCAAGCGCAAGGACGCGCAGGCCGCGCGGCGCCAGCCGCTGGTGCCCGCCGACCGCGAAGCCGCCCGCAAGGCGGCCAAGGACCAGGCCCGGGTGCAGCGCGCACAGCAGCGTGAGGCGATGGCCCGCGGCGACGAGAAGGCGCTGCCGGCGCGCGACCGCGGTCCGATCCGCCGGTTCATCCGCGACACCGTCGACTCCCGCTGGAACATCGGCGAGATCCTGCTGCCGCTGATGCTGCTCATGCTGGTGATGACCGTGCTGCCCAACCGTGGCTTCCAGATGGCGGCGCTGATCCTGGTGTGGGTCGTGCTGCTGGTCGGCATCGTCGACAGCGTGCTGCTCTGGCGCCGGCTGAAGAAGCAGATCCGCGAGCGTTTCCACGAGGACCCGCCGCGCGGTTCGGCGCCGTACGCGATCATGCGCGCGATGCAGATGCGCATGTCGCGGATGCCGAAGCCGCAGGTCAAGCGCGGCGAGCAGCCCCGCTGATCCGCCTCACGGTTCGAGCGACATCGGGCCGTAGACCGGCACCCCGTTCTCCCGCAGGGTGACACCGCGTACGCCGGCGCCGGCCAACTCCTGCCAGCTCTCCCCCAGCCACGCCTCGGCGTCCGCCCGCGTCGGGAAGACCGCCGACCCCGCGTCGTCGCCGCCGTCGTACGCCCAGGTCCATTCGCTCACGGCGCCCACCGTACGGCCGTCCACACCTAGGGTGACCGGTGACGCCGTCAAACAGTGACGGCGACCCGGGAGGAGAACGGCATGAGTGCTGTGCAGGACATCGTCGGCCAGGTCCCGATCGACCAGTTGGCCCAGCAGGTCGGCGCCGACGAGGAGTCGACCCGCGCCGCGGTGGAGCAGATCGTCCCCAGCCTGCTCGGCGGGCTGCAGGCGAACGCCCAGGACCCGGCCGGACAGGCCTCGTTGCTCGGCGCGCTCGGCGACCACCAGGGTGAGACGCCGGCGATCGACTCGGTCGACACCGGTGACGGCCAGCGGATCGTCGACAACGTCTTCGGTGGGAACACCGACGAGGTCGTGAACCGGCTCGGCGGGATGCCCAGCGGCGCGGGCGGTGACATCGTCAAGAAGCTGCTTCCGATCCTCGCCCCGATCGTCCTGAACTACCTGTCCAAGCAGGTCCTCGGCCGCGCCGGTGGCGGCGCCGCACAGCCGACACCGCAGCAGACGCAGCCCGACCCGCAGCAGCCCCAGCAGGACGGCTCGGCACCGGCTGACCAGAGCGGCGACGCCGGCTCGGGCGGTCTGGGCGACATCCTCGGGCAGGTCCTGGGTGGTGCGCTCGGTGGTGGATCCGGATCGACCGGAGGAACCGCCGGGCAGTCGGCTCTGCCCGGCGGTCTCGGTGACATCCTCGGCGGTCTGCTCGGCGGTGGGAAGCGCTGAGCAGCCTCCCGCGCTAGGCGAGGTCGGCGACGGCCTTCGCGACGGCCGGGGCGACCCGCTCGTCGAACACGCTGGGCACGATCTGCTCGGCGCTCGGATGTTCGACCAGAGCGGCGATCGCCTCGGCCGCTGCGATCTTCATCGCCTCGGTGATCTGCGGAGCCCCGGAGTCGAGCGCGCCGCGGAACAGCCCGGGGAACGCCAGGACGTTGTTGATCTGGTTCGGGAAGTCCGAACGACCGGTCGCGACGACCGCGGCGTACTTGCGCGCGACGTCCGGGTGGACCTCCGGGTCGGGGTTCGCGAGGGCGAAGATGATGCAGTTCTCCGCCATCTTCGCCACGTCGGCCTCGTCGACGGTGCCGCCGGACACCCCGACGTAGACGTCCGCGTCGAGCAGCGCGTCGCCGATCTTCCCGCGCAGCCCGAGCGGGTTGGTCGTCGCGGCCAGGCGCCGCTTGTGGTCGGGCAGGTCGTCACGGTGCGGCTCGATGATGCCCCGCGAGTCGCAGACGATCAGGTCGGTGATCCCGGCCCGTCGGAAGATGTTCGCGATGGCGACACCGGCGGCCCCCGCGCCGCCGATGACCACCCGCAACGAAGCCAGTTCCCGACCGGTCACCGTGGCGGCATTGAGCAGCGCGGCGAGCGCGACGATCGCGGTGCCGTGCTGGTCGTCGTGGAACACCGGGATGTCCAGACGTTCCTTCAACCGGCGCTCGATCTCGAAGCAGCGCGGCGCGGAAATGTCCTCCAGGTTGATCCCGCCGTACGTCGGCGCCAACCGGACGACGGCCTCGACGATGTCGTCGACGGACCCGGTCTCGAGACAGACCGGGACGGAGTCGACGTTCCCGAAGTGCTTGAACAGCACCGACTTCCCCTCCATCACCGGCAGCGCCGCGACCGGGCCGATGTCGCCCAGGCCGAGCACCGCGGTGCCGTCGGTGACGACCGCGACGGTGTTGCGGCGGGTGGTGTAGCGGAAGGACAGCGACGGGTCCTGCGCGAGCGCGCGGCAGACGTCGGCGACGCCCGGGGTGTAGAGGAGCGCGAGGTCCTTGCGGTCCCGCAGCGGCTTGCTGGGAACGGACTCCAACTTCCCGCCCTCGTGGGCGGTGAAGACGGGCCCGGAGGTGTCAGGCGTCGGAATGTGATCGGTCATGGCAGACATGAAATTTCCACCCTCGATGAGGTCGGCTCGGTGAGAAGCCGGCAGCGTGCGCCGGAGCTGGCAGACGCATCTCCTGCGCCCGGGTCTGGGCGAGACGTCGTCAACACGATCGCGGGGGTGGAAGCGATCAGGTGGCCAAGGATGCCACAGAACACTCCGCTGCGTCGCCGGATCCGTGGACGGCCGGGCGTGTCGGCGTGCACCGGAGCGCATTAGGCTGTGCGGCGGATCAGCCGCTCAGCAAGGTGCAGGAGAGTTCACGCATGTCGACCACATTGGTTCTCGGAGGCACCCGCACCGGGAAGACGCGTTACGCCGCCCAGCTGTTGTCCCCCGAGACCCGGGTGACGGTGATCCACGCAGGCGGCTCCGCCGCCGAGGGAGAGATCGGCCGCGACGTCCACGGCCCGCGCGAGTCCCACGACCTGCCGGCCAACTGGGTCACCGCCGAGTCCAACGACGTGACACGCACGATCCTGCGCGGCCGCACCCCGGTCCTGGTGGACTGCCTCGGCACCTGGGTGCTCGGCCTGCTCGACGCCGCCGACGCCTGGGGTGACCGCGCCGGTGCGCTGCAGGTGGCCGAGGCGGCCGCGTACGAGCTGGCCGCTCTGTGGTCCGACGCGCCGTTCGACTGCGTCGCCATCTCGCACGAGGTCGGCATGGGTCTGGTGCCGACCGGCGAGCGCGGCGCGATCTACCAGGACGCGCTCGGCCGGGTGAACAGCATCATCGGCGAAGTGAGCACCCGCGTCCATGTGTTGATCGCGGGGCGGGTGCTCGACCTGACCGACGCACCGGTCGTCGGCTGAGGAATCAGTCGGTTTCGACCTGCACGAACGGCGGCTTCACGACCTTCGCCGGGAGCGCCCGGCCGCGCACGTCGATGACGACCTCGGCGCCCTCGGTCACGTCGCGGTCCAGCAGCGCCAGCGCGATCCCCTGCTTGAGGGTCGGCGACATGGTGCCCGAGGTGACCTCACCGATGACCTTGCCGTCGGCGTCCTTGACCTCGCAGTGGGCGCGAGGGATGCCCCGACCGGTGGCCAGCAGGCCCCAGGTCAGGCGGTAGTCCTTCGCCGCCTTCTGCGCCTCGAGGGCGGACTTGCCCCAGAAGTCGTCCTTCTTCCAGCCGACCGCCCAGCCGGCGCGGGCCATGTTCGGGGTGATGTCCATCGACAGGTCGTTGCCGTGCAACGGGTATCCCATCTCGGTACGCAGGGTGTCGCGGGCGCCGAGGCCGCACGGCAGACCGTCGTACGGCTGCATCGCCTCGACGAGCGCGTCCCACAGCTCCGTCGCGTCGTCCCAGCGCGGGACCAGCTCGAAGCCCTTCTCGCCGGTGTAGCCGGAGCGCAGCACGATGACCGGCTTGCCGTTCCAGTCGGCGGTGGTGAACGACATGTACTCCAGGTCGGTCGGCAGACCGAGCGCCTGCACGACCTCGATCGAGCGCGGGCCCTGGACCGCGATGACGGCGTAGTCGGTGTGCTGGTCGGTGACGGTGATTCCGTCGGGCACCTGCTCGTTCATGCGGCGTACGACCTCGGCGGTGTTGGCCGCATTCGGCACGAGGAAGACCTCGTCGTCGCCGTGGAGGTACTGGATCAGGTCGTCGACGACGCCGCCGGTCGCCGGGTCGCAGCACATCGTGTACTGGGCCTTCGGCGGCTCGATCTTGCGCAGGTCGTTGGTGAAGCAGGAGTTCACGAAGTCGGCCGCGCCCGGACCCTTCACCAGAGCCTTGCCCAGGTGGCTCACGTCGAAGATGCCGACGCGCTCACGCACCGCGGTGTGCTCGCGCAGCACGCCGCCGCCGGGGTACTCGATCGGCATGTCCCAGCCACCGAAGTCGGCCATCTTGGCACCGAGCGCCACGTGGCGGTCGTGCAACGGGGAAGTCTTGCGAGCGTCGTCGGTCATGGCGTGAACCTATCGCGCTGGATCGGCGCGATAGGTTCGGGATCATCAGATGCCATTCCCGGAGAGGACACCCCACGTGACCACCGTGACCCTGACCGATCGGCAGGCGGACAAGATCTCCGCCCCCGTGCTGGTCGTGATGACCCACCAGCAGGACAAGAAGGCGGTGGTGAGCGACGCCGCCCTCGACGACGCGGTGGTCGAAGCGATCAACGCCTCCCTCGAAGCGCTGGAAGCCTCCGGCGCCGCGGACGAGGTCGTACGCCTCACCGGCATCGCCGGTGCGCCCGCACTGGTGCTGGCCAGCGGCTCCGGTCTCGACCACGTCGCGACCGACACCGACACCGAGGCCGTACGCCGCGCCGCGGGCGCCGCGGCCCGTGCGCTGACCGACAAGCCGCACGCCGCGTACGGCTTCCCGTGCAGCACCTCCGCCCTGACCACCGCCACCGTCGAGGGCGCACTGTTCGGGTCGTACGAGTACACCGCTTACCGCGCGACCGGCTCCAAGCCGGCTCCGCTGGGCAAGGTCACCGTCAGCTCGCCGGTGTCGAAGGCGTCGGCGACGAAGGCCGGCGTGAAGCGCGCGCAGGTCGTGGCCGACTCGCAGGCCTGGGCCCGCGACCTGGTCAACCAACCGCCGCTGGACCTGTTCCCGGCGTCGTTCGCCGCCGAGGCCAAGCGTCGCTTCACCGGCACGGACGTCAAGGTCCAGATCCAGGACGAGAAGCAGCTCGCCAAGGCCAACTGTGGCGGCCTGATCGGTGTCGGCCGCGGCTCGGCCCGCCCGCCGCGTCTGGTCACCCTCAGCTACAAGCCGGCCCGCGCCAAGGCCCACATCGCCCTCGTCGGCAAGGGCATCACCTTCGACAGCGGCGGCCTGTGCATCAAGCCGGGCACCGGCATGGTGACGATGAAGTGCGACATGGCCGGCGCCGCCTCGGTGGCCGCCGCGATCGACGCCATCGCCTCTCTCGGTCTGCCGGTCGCGGTGACCGGTTACCTCTGCCTCGCGGAGAACATGACCGGTTCCGACGCGCAGCGTCCGGGCGACGTCGTCACGATGCCGAACGGCAAGAGCGTCGAGATCATCAACACCGACGCCGAAGGTCGCCTGGTCATGGCCGACGGTCTCTGCTTCGCCTCGCAGCTCAACCCGGACCTGGTGATCGACGTCGCGACGCTGACCGGCGCCGCGGTGCTGTCGCTCGGACCGCGCACCACCGCCGTCCTGTCGAACGACGACGCCACCCGCGACGAGGTCATCGCCGCCGCCGATGCGGCCGGTGAGGCCATGTGGCCGATCCCGCTGCTGGACGAGCTGCGCCCGTCGATGAACTCGCAGGTCGCCGACGTCAAGCACACCGGTGAGCGGATGGGCGGCATGATCACCGCCGCTCTGTTCCTGCGCGAATTCGTCGGTGACGACGCCTCCGGCAAGCAGTTGCCCTGGGCCCACCTCGACATCGCCGGTCCGGCGTTCAACGAGGCGAGCGCGTACGGCTACACCCCGGCCGGCGCGACCGGCCACTCGGTGCGCACCCTGGTCGCCCTCGCGGAGGCCCGCGGCTGACACCGCCGATGAAGAAGCACTGGGCACCCCGTCGAATCGACGGGGTGCCCAGTGCTTCTTCGTCCGGACCGGTCGGCCTCAGCTGCCGGACTTGCGTCGGAACATCTGCTGCGCTCCGGAGGTCTCCGCACCGTGCGCACCGGCCACCTTGGAGTGGGCCGAGTGGTCGGACACGTCGCGGCCGCCGTGGGCCTTCTTGCGGTCCAGTGCCTCGCGGAACTTGGCCTTCACGTCGTCGCTCGGGGTCGGGCTCGAGGTGGATTTGTCGTCTGACACGGCACTCTCCTGCGTTCGGCGGATCGGAACTGCCACTGTTGCACGCCGACCGCACAGGTTCCAGCACATTCCGGTTACCGCGCAGTTGACCGACCCGCGTCCGCGCGGCGAGCGGTGAGTGCCAAGATGGGCGCGAGCGCCATTACCTGCGGACAAACAGTCCCCCGACGCTCACGAACACGTCCGACCGACGAAGGAGCCCGCCCAGATGGCTGAGACCGACCAGACCTACGACCTGGTGATCCTCGGCGGGGGCAGCGGCGGCTACGCCTGCGCTCTGCGTGCGGCGGAGCTGGGACTGTCCGTCGCTCTGGTCGAGAAGGACAAGCTGGGCGGCACCTGCCTGCACCGCGGATGTATCCCGACCAAGGCGCTGCTGCACGCCGCCGAGGTCGCCGACTCCGCCCGCGAAGGCGCCAAGTTCGGTGTCAACACCACCTTCGAGTCGATCGACATCGCCGGCGTCCACCGCTACAAGGACGGCGTCATCTCCCGACTGCACAAGGGCCTGCAGGGCCTCGTGAAGTCGGCCACGATCGACTACGTCGAGGGCGAGGGACGCCTCTCCTCCCCCACCACCGTGACCGTCGGCGACCGTACGCTGACCGGCCGTAACGTCGTGCTCGCGACCGGGTCGTACGCCAAGACGCTGCCGGGCCTGGAGCTCGGCCCGCGGATCATGACCAGCGACCAGGCGCTGTCCCTCGACTTCGTGCCGAACAAGGTCGTCGTGCTCGGCGGCGGCGTCATCGGCGTCGAGTTCGCCTCGGTGTTCGCGTCCTTCGGCGCCGAGGTCACGGTCGTCGAGGCCCTCCCCCGGCTGGTCGCCGCGGAGGACGAAGCGATCTCCAAGCAGCTCGAGCGCAGCTTCAAGAAGCGCAAGATCACCGCGCGCACCGGCGTGAAGTTCGCCGGCGCCACCAGCACGGCCGACTCGGTGACCGTCACCCTCGAGGGCGGCGAGACCATCGAGGCCGACCTGCTGCTGGTCGCCGTCGGTCGCGGCCCGGTCACCGACGGGCTCGGCTACGCCGAGGCCGGCGTGGCCATCGAGCGCGGCTTCGTGACCACCGACGAGCGCCTCAACACCTCCGTCCCGGGCGTCCGCGCCGTGGGCGACATCGTGCCCGGCCTGCAGTTGGCCCACCGCGGCTTCGCGCAGGGCATCTTCGTGGCCGAGGACATCGCCGGTCTCAACCCGGCGCCGATCGTCGAGTCGACGATCCCGCGGGTGACGTACTGCGACCCGGAGATCGCGTCCGTCGGTCTGACCGAGCAGCAGGCGCGGCAGACCTACGACGAGGTGTCGACGTACGACTACAACCTCGGCGGCAACGGCAAGAGCCAGATCCTCGGCACGCAGGGCTTCGTGAAGCTCGTGCGCGCCGGTGACGGCGCGGTCGTCGGCGTCCACATGATCGGCGCCCGGATGGGTGAGCAGGTCGGTGAGGCGCAGCTCATCGTCGGCTGGGAAGCGCTGCCGGACGACGTCGCGGCGCTCATCCACGCCCACCCCACCCAGAACGAGGCCCTCGGCGAGGCACATCTCGCGTTGGCCGGTAAGCCCCTGCATGCGCATGCATGAGACAAAACTGGACCTCAGCGACACAACCCAAGGAGACTGCACCTATGTCTGAACGCGTGACGATGCCCGCCCTCGGTGAATCCGTGACGGAAGGCACGGTCACTCGATGGTTGAAGTCTGTCGGTGAAGAGGTCGCCGTCGACGAGCCGCTGCTCGAGGTCTCGACCGACAAGGTCGACACCGAGATCCCCTCGCCGATCGCCGGCACCCTGCAGGAGATCCTGGTCCAGGAGGACGAAACCGTTCCGGTCGGCGCCGACCTCGCCGTGATCGGTGACGGTGCCGCCGCCGGCTCCGGTGACTCCGCCCCGGCCGAGCAGCCCGCCGCATCGGCACCGGCCGAGCAGCCCGCCGAGTCCGCTCCCGCCGAGCAGCCGGCCCCCGCGCCGGAGCAGGCCGCCCCGCAGCAGGAGCAGGCGCCGCAGGCCTCCGGTGGCGAGGTCACCGGTGGCGAGACCATCACGATGCCCGCGCTGGGCGAGTCGGTGACCGAGGGCACTATTACCCGCTGGCTCAAGGCCGAGGGTGACGACGTCGCCGTCGACGAGCCGCTGCTCGAGGTCTCGACCGACAAGGTCGACACCGAGGTGCCGTCGCCCGTCGCCGGCAAGCTGACCAAGATCCTGGTGCAGGAGGACGAGACCGTTCCGGTCGGCGCTGAACTGGCGATCGTCGGTGGCGAGGCCGCCGCCGCTCCGGCCGCGTCGCAGCAGGAAGCTCCGCAGCAGGAGGCCCCGGCCGCTCCGGCTCCGCAGGAGGCCCCGAAGCAGGACGCTCCCGCCGCCCCGGCTCCGGCTCCCGCCCCGGCCGCCCCGGCCGCCCCGGCTCCGGCCGCGCAGGAGGCTCCGAAGCAGGACGCTCCGGCCGCCTCGGGTGACGCCGGCAACTACGTCACCCCGCTGGTCCGCAAGCTCGCCGCCGACAACGGCGTCGACCTGGCCACGGTGAAGG
>JASLFY010000023.1 GCA_030150425.1 Yimella sp.
ATCGAGTCACCGGCCGGCCAGTCGTAGCACCAGCCGCTGACGCCCTGGTAGAGGTTCACGTTGTGGTTGGCCTCACGACGCTTCTTGCGCAGCTCGGTGCCGCTGACGCCGATCGACTTCACCTTGAAGCCGGCCTTCTCCAGCAGCGGCTTGCGCACGGCCTCGACCTTCTTGGCGGTGTCGTCGTCGTTGCGGTAGTAGTACGACAGCTCGAAGTTGCTCTTGCCCGCCGCGGCCAGCATCTGCTTGGCCTTGGCCGGGTCACCCTTGCCGGTGCCCGGGAACAGCGGGTCGGTGTACTTGGTGAAGCCCGGAACCTGCGGCGCACCGAGGGTGGTGGCCGGGGTGTAGTCGAACTTGGTCGAGCCGCCGGCGATGCGGATCTGGTCGTAGGGGTAAGCAACGGCGATCGCCTTGCGCACCTCGAGCGGGATGACCTGGGTGTCCATCGTGACGTACGAGACACACGGCGACGGGCCGTTGGCGACCTGGTTCTTCTTGGCGCCCAGGGCCTGCGACAGGATCGACGCGTCGACACCGTCGTAGGACAGCGTCGTCTGGTCGGTGCCGTTGTCGGCCATGATCGACTTGGCGGTGGTCGGGATGTCCTTGCCGAAGTTGAACTGGAAGCCGTCCAGGTACTGGTGGCGCGCCGGGTCGGAGTTCGGGTCCCACTGGTCGTTCTTGACCAGGGTCAGCGACGAGCCCTTGGTGTACTGCTTGATCTTGTACGGACCGGTCGAGACCCAGTGCAGCTGGTAGTTGGTCTTGGTGTCCTTGGCCTTCGGGATCGCACCGAACATGGTGAACGCCGCGAAGTACGGGAACGACTGCATCTTCTTCGCGAGGTGGAAGGTGATGGTGCCAGCCGCGTCGTCGGTCTCGACGCCCTCGAACTTGTCGCCCGACTTCCACGGGCCCTTGTACTTGTCGCCACCCTTGATGTACTCGAGCTGGTAGGTCGGACCGCCCGGCAGCTCCTCCTGCGCGAAGGAACGCTTGAACGAGTACGCGATGTCGGACGCCTTGATGGCGGTGCCGTCCTCGTACTTCAGGCCCTTCTTCAGGGTGTACTTCCAGGTCAGGCCGTCCTTGGACTGCTCACCGAGGTCGGTGGCCATGTCCGGGACCAGCACCGACTTGCCGTCCTTGACCAGGTAGGTGGTCAGGGTGCGGGTGGTCAGGCGCATGATCGCCGCGGTGTCCTGGTAGTACTGCGACGACGGGTCGGTCGACTCGGGGATCGAGTTGACGTTCAGGGTGAGGGTGCCACCCTTCTTGGCGCCGGCGACGTCAGCCGCCGGGCCCTTGGCGTCCGGCTGGAACGCAGCGCTCGCCGGCACCTTCTCGTACTGGTCGCCCAGACCCTGGGACGTGTCGCCCGCGCCGCCGTTGCTCGACGACGAACCGGACTTGCTTCCGCCACCACAGGCGGCGAGGGACAGGGAACCTGCCGCCGCGAGGGCGACAACCTTGGTCCAGCGCATTGTTTCTCCTTCTTGATCCCTACGAGCCTGTTGGTCGTAGCGGTGTGTGGGGCTGCCCGACCGGAGGTCGGCAGCGGGGTGGGTGTTCTGTTGTCAGTGGTCGATCAACGGCGGGTCTGCGGGTTGAACGCGTCGGAGACGGCGTCGCCCAGCAGGCTGAGCGCCAGGACCAGCAGCGCGATGCTCAGCGCCGGCACCCACAGCCAAATCGGGTAGGTGTCGAACGACGAGGTGGCCGAGGAGATCGTCTGACCCCAGGAGACGATCGGGTCCTGCAGACCGATACCGAGCAGCGACAGGCCGGCCTCGGTTGCGATGTAGCCCGGGATCAACACGGTCAGGTTCACGATGATCGGACCGAGCAGGTTGGGGAGCATCTCCTTGAACACGATCCGACTGGTCGGGGCGCCGAGCGCGCGGGCGGCCTGGACGAACTCGCGTTCGCGCAGCGAGAGGACCTCACCGCGGATCAGTCGGGCCAGACCCGGCCAACCGAAGGTGACCAGCAGGATGATCAGCGCGATGAACTGAATCGTCGCCTGCTTGCCCGGCTCGACGTAGCCGGAGGCGTCCGGGTGACCGAAGCGGGCAACCGTGATCGGCACCACCGCGAAGGCCATCAGGATGAACGGCAGCGACAGCAGGAAGTCGATGAACCAGGAGATGACCCGGTCGACCCAGCCGCCGAGGAAGCCGGCCAGCAGACCCATCACAACGCCGACGAGCAGCGTCACGAAGGCGCCGACGATGCCGACGATCAGACTCGGGCGCGCGCCGTGGACCCAGCGGTAGAACAGGTCACGTCCGGTCTGCGGCTCGACGCCGAGAGGGTGGGCACTGCTGAAGGTGAAGTCCGGGAACGTGGTGTCCGGGTTCAGCAATTCCTGGTGCGGCTGGTCGTCGACGCCAACCAGGTTGGTTATGACGTCCTGGAAGATCCCCATCAGGATGAACAGCAGGATGATCACCGCACAGACGATCGCAATCTTGTCCTTCTTCAGACGATCCCAGGCGATCCTGGTCGGCGACTTGCTGGCGCCGCCCTTCCCGCGCCGACCCTTCTCGGCAGGCATCTCCTGCGTCGGGTCGGGAGTCGCTTCTGCGACCGTCTGCGGGTTGACGCTCATGGATCCTCCGTGGTGGCGGTGTCGTCCGTTGTCTGTCCGACACCTGTTGGTGCCGTTGATGTGGTGCGGACGCACCCTCGAAGAACCCGTTTGACGGCTCTACGAATGGTTCCCCGGCGTCCGCGCCGTGAGACAACTTGCCACAGGATTTTTGAAGTTCAACCCGTCAGCCTCCGACGGTCACACAATCGTTACCAAGTGTCCGTACGGCTTCCTCACCGGTCACGGATGGTGGTTCGCAGGCTCTGCCAGCGCTGGCCGAGGCTCCCCTCCCAGCCCCGATCGGTCGGGTGGTAGTAGTCGGCCTCGTCGACCAGGTCGTCGGGCAGAAACTGTTGTGGCCCAACGCCGTACGGCTCGTCGTGGGTGTAGCGGTAGCCGGCGCCGTGACCGAGCGCGGCGGCCCCCGCGTAGCCACTGCCCCGCAGATGGGTGGGCACCGGCCCGCCCTTCCCGAACCGTACGTCGGCGATCGCGGCGTTGATCGCCGCGTAGCTCGCATTCGACTTCGGTGCAAGGCAATTGTGGACGACGGCCTGCCCGAGAATCAGTCGCGCTTCGGGCATGCCGATCTGCGCGACGGCGTGCATGGCGGCGACCGCGGTCTGCAGTGCGGTGGGGTCGGCCATGCCGATCTCCTCCGAGGCGGAGATGACGATCCGGCGCGCGATGAACCGTGGGTCCTCCCCCGCCTCGAGCATCCGCGCGAG
>JASLFY010000069.1 GCA_030150425.1 Yimella sp.
CGCAGGTCGACCAGTTCGCGCCGCAACCGGTAGACCTTGCGCAGGAACACCTGGCCGGTGCGGCGCTCCTCGAAGAGCATGTCGTCCAGCGTCTCGAGCTCGTCGTCGAGCTGCTGGATCGCCGCGAAGTGACCGTCGACCAGCGAGTCGAGCAGCCCGTGGACCAACGCCCGCGGCCCGGCGGCCAGCAGTTCGGAGTTGTCGTCCCAGGCGGCCAGCACCGGCGCGAGGTCGAAGTCCGAACCGCGGATGGTGACCAGCGTCGTCGGCAGCACGAACCCGGAGATGCGGCGCGTCTCCAACCGGCTGTCCTGGACGTCGTCCGGGTCACCGGTCAACGTCGCCTGGTACGCGGTGAAGAAGAGGTGTTTGCCGTGCCGGGACACCTTCGGCCGCTCGTGGGCGGCGAACGCGTCCTCGACCTCGGTCGGCGTCAGGTCGAGCGCCTGCACCAGCCCGGCGACGTCGTCGGGCACGGCGTCGGCGATGTCGAGCCAGACGAGCCGCTCCGGGTCACGGACGGCCTCCTGCAGCTGCGCGCGGTCCAGGCCCTCGCCGACGAGCTCGCCGGCCCGCCACACCCTGCTGCGCATCCGCGCGCCGCCGCTCGTCTCGATCACGCCCGCAGCCTAGTGACCCGAGGGCGTGCGTACGCTCGACGCATGGCCGGCGACCCGACGTACGAGATCCTCACCACCACCCTCGAGCAGGCCCGCGCGGACCGCACCAGCGTCAAGTGGGTCGCGTACGACCCCGACGTGCTGCCGCTGTGGGTCGCGGAGATGGACGCCCGCCCGTGCCCCGCGGTCGCCGACGCCCTCGCCGCCGCGGTGCGCCGCGGCGACACCGGCTACGGCTGGGCGCCGCGTTACACCGACGCGTTCGCGACGTACGCCGCCGACAGCTGGGGCTGGAGCGTCGACCGGGACCGTACGTCGGTCGTCTCCGACGTCATGGGCGGCGTCTCGCAGGTGCTGCGGGAGGTCACCGACCCGAGCGGCACGGTGGTTGTCTCCTCCCCCTGTTACGACGCCTTCCACGGGTTCGTCGACATGCTCGGGCGGCGCCCCGCGGACGCCCCGCTCACCGCCGACGGACGGCTCGACCTGGACGCCCTCGGCGGGCAATTCGAGCGGGCCGCGGCGACCGGGCGTTCGGCGTACCTGATGTCCAACCCGCAGAATCCGACCGGCACGGTCCACACCCGCGCCGAACTCACCGCGCTCGCGGCGCTCGCCGACCGGTTCGACATCACCGTCGTGTCCGACGAGATCCACGCCCCGCTGGTCCACGACGGCGAGTTCACGCCGTACCTGACGGTGCCCGGTGCGGAGCGCGGGTTCACGGTCACCTCGGCGTCGAAGGCGTGGAACCTCGCCGCGGTGAAGGCGGCGATCGTCGACGCCGGCTCGGACGCGCCGTTCGCCACGCTGCACGACGTGCACACCCACGGACGCAGCCACTTCGGGATCATGGCGCACGTCGCGGCGTACTCCGACGGGCGTGACTGGCTCACCAAGCTGAAGTCCGAGCTCGACGCCAACCGCGTCCTACTGCAGCAGTTGCTCGCCGAGCATCTGCCGCAGGTCGGCTACGCGCCGCCGGCCGCGACCTACCTCGCCTGGCTCGACGCCCGCGCGCTCGATCTCGGCGACGACCCGGCCGTCGCGTGGCTCGAGCGCGGTCGCGTCGCGCTCGGTCGGGGCACCCAGTACGCCCCGACCACCGGGCGCGGATTCGCCCGACTCAACTTCGCCACCTCCCCCGCGATCCTCACCGAAGCCGTCCGTCGGATGGCGTCGGTCCGCCCACGCTGAGGCCGGGCGGCCTTGCCGAACACCTCGATTCGGCGGCGGCCGCGCTCTCGGCTAAGCTTTGCGAGGCTCGGCGAGAGCCGACGGGCTGTGGCGCAGTTTGGTAGCGCACCTGACTGGGGGTCAGGGGGTCGCAGGTTCAAATCCTGTCAGCCCGACATTTGTGATGTCTCACGACATCTGCAAGGCCCGAACCCTCACTGGGGGTTCGGGCCTTGATGTTTTTGGGGTTGGTAGTCGCGGGTCGGGTCGAGGGTGAGGTCGCGCAGGACTTCGCCGGTGGCGGCGTGGATGACGGTGATCTGTAGGTCCTGGATGAGCAGGATCACTTCGTGTCCGTCCCAGGCTCGGCCGATGCCGATGTGGTGCAGTCGGCTGGCGTGGCGCAGGGTGACTGTTCCTTGGCTGACCTTGTCGTGACGGACCCGGTTGTGGGTTCGGTCCGCGGGTTCACTGGATGGGGCTGCTTTGGGTCGTGCGGCGTAGGCCGCGGCCGGGGTACGCCGGTTCAGTGCCCGGTGGGGCCGGTCGTGGTTGTACTCGTGACGGAACTGATCGAGTCGTTCTTGCAGGGCCTGGATCGTGGCCGGTTGGAGGGGTTGGCGTCGGAGCCAGTTCTTCAGGGTCTGTTGAACTCGTTCGACCTTGCCCTGGGTTTGGGGGTGGCCGCCGCGGCCGTTCTTCTGCGTGATGTTGTGGTCGGTGAGGTACCGCTCGAACGCGTTGCGTCCCCCACGGACACCGGTCGCGGAGTGCCGCACGGTGTACACCATCCCGTTGTCGGTCAATGTGCTTGCCGGGCAACCGTATTCATCGATCGCGGCGGTGAAGGTTGCCAGCACGATCGGTCCGGTGATCCGGGGGTGGGCCGATAGGTGCAGCAGGTAGCGGGAGTGGTCATCGAGCCAGGTGATGATCTCGACATCGGTGCCGGTGGCGAGGGTGTAGTGGGTGAAGTCGGACTGCCAGGTCTGGTTCGGTTGCTCGGCTTCGAAGCGGATGTAGGCGCTCTTGGGTTTCTTCTTCGGTTCGGGGCGCACTCGCCCGTTCGCGGTCAGGAGTCGGGCGATCGTGGCCCGGGACGGGGCCGGGACCCCGGCTTGTTGGAGGTGCCACCGGATCGTGTCGGGTCCGGCGTCGTGCCCGGCTGTCACGAGCCGGTCACGCTCGGCCAGGACGGCCTGCACCACGACCGCGGGAGTTGCTGCCGGGTTGTGGTGTGGCCGGCGTGAGCGTGGCTCGAACGCGGCCTCGCCCTCGGCCCGGTACCGGTGCATCCACCGTGACACCGTCCCTTCGGAGACGCCGTACCGGCGGGCGGCCTCGGCCTGAGACATGCCGGAACGAACGATCGCGGTGATGACCAGCTTGGCTTTCGACACCACCCCATCCGAGCCGACCCCGGCCTTTCACATGTCGCGAGACATGCCTTGCAGATGTCATGAGACTCGACACTGTCACCCCGACCAAGTGCCGGTCCTGGTTCGCCAGGGCCGGTCTTTTGTTGCCTGGCGTGAGCACGAGTCGCGGACGGTGCGTACGCCGTTCGCGACTGCCGCCGTCCGCGGGCAAGGCACGCCGCATTCGCGACTTGTGTTCGCGGGCTTCCGCGCGCAGATTTGAACGCCGCACCCCGACCTATCACCAACTCCTGTGGAGCAAGCCCCTGCCGGACGGCACCGTGTTCGAGCTCGACACCACGACCAAGCACTCATATCTCCATCACTCGTCAGCGGTGGGCGAGTTCTTCCTGTCCAGCGACTCGATCGTCCACTCGTATCGCCGCGCGTACGGGAACCGGGTCGGTGCACTGATGGCGCAGATCCCACCCGAACACGTAGCCGAAG
>JASLFY010000124.1 GCA_030150425.1 Yimella sp.
AGCGGTTGGCGGGGGAGCCGTTGGTCGACTACATCTCCCCGGTCGGTGGCGGTTACTTCTTCACACTGCCGGGCGTCACTAGCAGTTCGGACTGGTACGGGCAAGGGCTTCTGCACAACTGACAGGGAACTGGCAGGTCCCGTTCCCACAGTGGTCACCGACCCGACGCACATCCGTCGGATAGATGACCGAAGTATGTCGGCGGGCGCGAGGAGAGTGGACGGGCTCGATTCCACATCCGTCACCGGAAGGCACGCACGTGCGTCATTCATCAACTCTGCTCCGCGCGGTCACCGCCGGAGTCGCCGGGATCGCCCTCGTCGGCGGGGTCACCGCCGCGGCCCAGGCCGAACACGGTTCGCAGCACCAGCCCGGCAAGGGCCACGACAAGGGTCAGGCGTCGTCGACCACTCCGATCAAGCACGTCGTGGTCATCTTCGACGAGAACGTCTCCTACGACCACTACTTCGGCACCTACCCGAAGGCGGCCAACACCGACGGCACGACGTTCACCGCCGCCCGTAACACCCCGAAGAACAACAACCTGGTCACCTCGGGTGCGCTCACCAAGAACCCGAACCTGTACGCCCCCTCGCGCCTCACCTCCGCGCAGGCGATGACCTGCGACCAGAACCACGCGTACGGCCCGGAGCAGTCCGCGGTCAACGGCGGCAAGATGGACCAGTTCGTGCAGAGCGTGTCGGTCGACACCTGCACCGGCCTGTACGGCTCGCCCGGCCTGGCGATGAAGTACTACGACGGCAACACCGTCACCGGCATGTGGAACTACGCCCAGAACTACGCGATGAGCGACAACTCCTGGGACGCCACCTTCGGCCCGTCGACGCCCGGCGCGCTGAACCTGATCTCGGGCCAGACCCACGGCTTCCAGGAGTACGACCCGAAGACCGGCCAGCAGGTCGCGACCCCGGGTTCGTACGTCCTCGCGTCGCCGAACGCGCAGGGCACCGGCACGATCATCAACGACCCCGACCCGGTCTACGACGACTGCTCGGACAAGAACCACACCTCCACCAACACGCTGGCCGGTGACGGTGGCAAGGGCACCAACGTCGGTGACCTGATGAACGCCAAGGGTGTCACCTGGGGTTGGTTCCAGGGCGGCTTCAAGCCGACGACGCCGGCCGGTGGTTCGAACGCGTACGCCAAGTGCGACGCCGCGCACACCAACATCGGTGGCGCCTCGGTCGTCGACTACAGCCCGCACCACAACCCGTTCGCCTACTACAAGTCGACGGCGAACCCGCACCACCTGCCGCCGACGTCGGTGGCGAACATCGGCAAGACCGACCAGGCGAACCACCAGTACGACACCAGCGACTTCGACACCGCCCTCGCCCAGGGTGTGCTGCCGCAGGTCAGCTACCTGAAGGCACCGGAGTACCAGGACGGCCACGCCGCCTACTCCGACCCGATCGACGAGCAGCACTTCATCGTGAACGAGATCAACGCGATCCAGAAGTCGAAGTTCTGGAAGGACACCGCGATCGTGGTGGCCTACGACGACTCCGACGGTTGGTACGACCACGTCGCGCCGCAGATCACCAACGGCTCGACCGACGCGGTCGCGGACAAGGCCACCTGCACCACGGCCAAGGCGCCGGTCTCCGGCGGCTACCAGGACCGTTGCGGTCCGAGCCAGCGCCTCCCGCTGCTGGTCGTCAGCCCGTACGCGAAGACCAACTTCGTCAGCCACACCAAGACCACCCAGCCCTCGATCATGAAGTTCATCGAGGACAACTGGAAGCTCGGTCGGGTCGGTGACTCCTCCTTCGACGCCTCGGCCGGTTCGTTGAACGACATGTTCAACTTCCACCACGCCGGTGCGCGGCAGGTGTTGCTGAACGCCGACGGTTCGGTCGCCTCGGTGGGGCGCAAGCCGAAGAAGGACTGACCTCCCACGTCACGAAGCGCTCGCCGGGTTCCCGAGGGGACCCGGCGAGCGCTCTATCGTTCCCCTGTGAGCACCGCGACGCTGGAACGCGACACCTCGGGCACCCTGCCGCTCTGGCGGGCCGCCCAGGTGTTCCGGCTGGCGTCGCTGCTGTACGCCGGAGCCGTCCAGTGGACGGTCCACGACCGCTACTCCCACCAGTTGCTCAGCTGGGCGGTGTTCGCGGCGATGCTGCTCTGGTCCGGAATCGCCGGCAGCCTGCTGTCCTTCACCCACCGACACAGAACTCGGATCGTCGTGGTCGAGCAGGTGTTGACGCTGGGTCTGATGGCGATGACCCTCGCCGTCGGTTCGCCGGATCACTACTTCCGCCACCACCAGGTGGTGCCGACGACCTTCTGGGCGGCGAATGCCGTCGTCTCCGTGGCGATCCTGCTCGGTCCGTGGTGGGGCGCAGCGTCGGCCGCGCTGGTCGGGTTGTCGGCCCTGGCGATCTGCGAGCAGCTCGACAACCTGCGCTTCGACGCCACACTCCCGATCCTGCTCACCGTCGGCTTGGCAATCGGGTTCGGCTCCCGGGTCGTACGCCGGGCCCGGGCCCAGATCGACCGGGCCGTGCGGCTGGAGGCGGCGACCGCGGAGCGGGAGCGCCTGGCGCGCGAGGTCCACGACACCACGCTGCAGGTGTTGGCGTACGTCCGCCGGGAGGGTCTGCGGATCGGCGGGCCGACGGAGAAGTTGGCGGTGTTGGCAGGGGAGCAGGAGGACGAGCTGCGCCGGTTGTTGTCCCGGCAGCAGACCGTGCGGCCGGCCGCCGGCGACGTGCGGACGCGCCTCGAGCTGGCCGTTCCCGACACCTTGCTCTCCGCACCTGAGGAGCCGATCGAGCTGCCCGGTCCGGTCGCCGACGAGCTGGTCGCGGTGGTCCGCGCGATCGTCGACAACACCGTGAAACACGCTGGGCCGCAGGCCCGTTCGTACGCCCTGCTGGAGGATCTCGGCGACGAGGTCGTGGTGACCGTACGCGACGACGGCGTCGGCACCGACCTGTCCCGATTCGCTGAAGCGGAGCGGGAGGGCAGGATGGGGGTCAGCAAGTCGATCGTCGGTCGGATGCGCGCGCTGGGCGGCAGCGCCGACTGTTACAGCGAGCCCGGGGAGGGCACCGAGTGGGAGCTGCGGCTCCCGGCGGATCTGGCGGGAAGGGGAACGTGATGACGCGGATCATGGTGGTCGACGACCACCCGATGTGGCGCGACGGGGTGAGTCGCGACCTCACCGAGGCGGGGTACGACGTCGTCGCGACCGCGGATTCCGTTGCGGCAGCTGCGAACCGGGCCGGGGCGACGACGCCCGACGTGGTGCTGATGGACATGCACCTGCCCGACGGCACCGGCGCGCAGGCGACGGTCGCGGTGCTGGAGAAGTCGCCGAACTCGCACGTGCTGGTGTTGTCCGCCTCCTCCGAGCGGGAGGACGTGCTGGAGGCGGTGAAGTCAGGCGCCAGCGGCTACCTGGTGAAGTCGGCCTCCGCCCAGGAGCTGCGCGACGCGGTCGACGCGACCGCCGCCGGGCAGGCCGTGTTCACCCCGGAGCTGGCCGGGCTGGTGCTGGGGGAGTACCGCCGGGTCGCGACCGCGACGCCCGACCCCGAACTGCCGACGTTGACCGACCGGGAGACCGAGGTGCTGCGGCACGTCGCAAAGGGGTTGAGCGCCAAGCAGATCGCTTCCCGACTCGGGGTTTCACACCGCACCGTGGAGAACCACGTGCAGGCGTCGCTGCGCAAACTGCAGCTGCGCAACCGGGTCGAGCTGGCGCGGTACGCGATGGAGCACGGCCTGGAGTGAGTAGGGCTCCGCTTCACGAAGTACCCATGCCGGCTGAGTAGCGCTACTCATGCCGTGAACCCGCGCCACCGCGAGGGTTGAAGCATGAACACGACACAGCGGCCGAGCGGCCCCACCCAGCCCGGAGTTTCTCCGGAGAACGTCTTCGCGAACCCGTACGCCACGTACACCTCGCCGAGCGGTCCGCGGGCCGCGTACGCCTACCCGCAGCCGACCACCCCGTGGTGGGAGCGCGACGGTGTCGTCGCCAAGATCCTCGCCGGCGCCGGGGTGCTCGTCACCCTCGTCGGCGTGGTGATGCTCCTGGTCATCGCTGCCAAGGCCGGCCTGCTCCGCCCGGAGCTGCGCGTCGCCGGCGGCGCCTTGCTGTCCGGCGGTCTGATCGCCGGCGCGATCGCACTCTCCCGCCGTCCCGGCGGACGGATCGGTGCGGTGGCACTCGCCGCGACCGGCGCCGGCGGCCTGTTCCTCTGCGACGTCGCCGCGACGATCGGTTACGCGTGGATCGCCGCACCGGTCGGCATGACGCTCGCCGGGTTCATCGGTGCCGCGGTCGTGGCGCTGGCGATGCGCTGGAACTCCCAGCCGCTGGCCGCGCTGAT
>JASLFY010000175.1 GCA_030150425.1 Yimella sp.
CCCGCTCTCCGTACGTCTGGGAGAGTGGCGCCCATGACTGACGAGGTGCTGTTCACCGTCGAGGGCGCGCTCGGGCGGATCGTGCTGAACCGGCCGAAGGCGCTCAACGCGTTGACGCTGGACATGGTGCGGGCGGTCGACGAACAGCTGCAGCTGTGGGCGACCGACGACGCCGTATCGGTGGTCGCGATCGAGGGTGCAGGCGAGCGTGGGTTGTGTGCGGGCGGCGACGTGGTGGCCGTACGCCGGGCTGTTGCCGAGGGCGCCGACGGCCAGGACTTCTTCGCCGCGGAGTACGCGATGAACGCCCGCCTCGCCCACTTCCCCAAGCCGGTCGTCGCCTTCCAGGACGGGTTCGTGCTCGGCGGCGGGATCGGGATCTCGGCGCACTGCTCGCTGCGGCTGGCGACGGATCGTACGAAGGTCGCGATGCCCGAGACGATCATCGGCTTCTTCCCGGACGTGGGCGCGCTGCACCTGCTGGCCGCCGCGCCGGGCGAGATCGGCACCCACCTGGCCCTCACCGGCACCACCATCGACGGCGCCGACGCGGTCTACACCGGGCTGTCCGACACCCTGATCGACGCGGACTCGTGGGACTCGGTGGTCGCGTCACTGCGCACCGGCGAGGTCGAGCTGCCGCCCCGGACCACGACGAACAGCCTTGCGGAACAACGCAACTGGATCGACGAGTGCTACGCCGGCGACGACCCGACGGTGATCGTCGAGCGCCTGGCTCACCACCCGTCCGAGGCCGCGCGGGCGGCGGCGGACGCAATCGGGCAGCGGTCGCCGTACGCCGTCTGCGTCACGTTGCTCGCTCTGCGCCGGGCCGCGTCGCTCGGGTCGGTCGACGCGGTGCTCGCCCAGGACCTCGCCCTCGCCCGGGTGGTGTCGCACCACCCCGACTTCACCGAGGGCGTACGCGCGCAGTTGGTCGACAAGGACCGCACCCCGCGCTGGACGCACGGATCGTTGGCGGAGGCACTGCCCGAGGCGCGGGCGGCCCTGGCCTCGCTACAGGTGTAGTAAACCGATGTGGTCGCTATAACGACCACTTCCTGTCACTTCAACAGCTCGGCGACCACCGTGGCGTCGTGGAACGGCACGTCCCCGGTCGGGAGGTGCTGCACCCGCTCGTGGCCCTTGCCCGCGACGACCACGACGTCACCCGGGCGGGCCTCGGCGAGCGCCTGGCGGATCGCCTCGCGGCGGTCGAGCACCACACGGGTGTCGGCCGGATCGGCGCCGCTCATCACCTCGTCGGCGATGGCCTGCGGATCCTCGGAGTATGCGTCGTCGGTGGTGATGATGTTGACGTCGCCGAACTGGGACGCGACGCGGCCCATCGGTGCGCGCTTGGCCGGATCCCGTTCTCCCGCAGCGCCGTAGACGACGATCAGGCGAGCGCCGGAGCCACGCGTGTCGGTCACCTCGCGGGCCACCTCGAGCAGCACGCGCAGCGCGTCGTCGGTGTGGGCGTAGTCGACGACGACCTCGAAGCCGCGGTCCTTGGCCTCCGGAACCCGTTCGAATCGACCCGGCACCTGCGGGATGTGGGCGACGGCGTCGACCAGGGTCTCGACCGGCAACCCCATCTCCAGCACCACCGCGGCCGCACCAGCCACGTTGTGGATGTTGTAGTCGCCCAGCAGCGGCGTCTTCAGCGAGACCGCCTGTCCGGCAGGGGTGTTCAGCGTGAACGCACTCCCGTCGCCCTCGATCCGGGCGTCGGTGATGCGGTAGTCGGCGTCGTCCGCGGAGCCGTACGTGAGCGTCCCCGGCACGTCCTGCGCGATGCGGCGGCCGTACGCGTCGTCGGCGTTCGTCAGCCTCGGCCCGTCGGTCATCTCGAACAACCGCCGCTTGGTGCGGTAGTAGTCCTCCATGTCCGGGTGGAAGTCGAGGTGGTCGCGGGTCAGGTTGGTGAACAGCGCTGCGGCGTAACGGGTTCCGCGTACGCGGTCGAGCGCGAGACCGTGCGAGCTGGTCTCCAGGACGACGTGCTGCGCGCCGCCGTCGAGCATCCGACGCAGGTTGCCCTGCACCTGCGGCGCCTCGCCGGTCGTACGGATCGCCGGCTCGCGGTGAGTGCCGACGACGATCTCGGCGGTGGTCAGCAGACCGGTCGCCGCCGCACCGAAGGCGGTCGACAGAATCCCGTGCAGCACATAGGAACTCGTCGTCTTGCCGTTGGTGCCGGTGACGCCGTAGACGGTCAGGTCGTGGGAGGGGTTGCCGGCGAACGCGCACGCCAGGTCGGCGAGCGCGACGCGGGCGTCGGGCACCACCGCGGTCGGGACACCTTCGATCGGCTCCTGCGCCACCACCAGCCGCGCACCGCGTGACATCGCGTCGGGCGCGAAACGGGCGCCGTCGGAGGTGAAGCCCTTGATCGCGACGAACACACCGCCCGGCTCGACCTGGTTCGACGCATGGGTGACGGCGGAGAACTCGCCGTCGACGGGGATCTCGGTGTCGAGGATGCGGGCGAGGTCGGCGCTGGTCAGGCTCACCCGGTGAGGTTAGCAACGCCCACCCAGCAGAATGGGGCGCGTGTACGTCGCCGCACTGCTCCTGCTGACCGCGGCCCTGGCCTGGCCGATGCCGCGGTTCCTACCCCGGATGACGGCGCTGCGCCGGGTCCCCGGGCCGACGCTGCTGCTGTGGCAGTCGACCGCCCTCGCCGCGGTTGCCGGCGGACTGCTCGCCGCCCCGCTCGCACTGCTGGTCTACGCCCGCGCCCGTAGCGGACACGACCCGAACCCGGTCGACCACCTCGGCCTGCTGCTCGGCGGGTTGGCCGTCTCCGCGTTCGTGCTCGGCCGACTGGCGCTGCGCGGCCATCGGGTCGGCACCCAACTGCGCCGCGGCCGCAAGCGGCACACCGAACTCGTCGACCTGATCGGCCTGGAGGACACCCGCCTCGGCACCCCCGTACGCGTCCTGCCGCACCCCACGCCGACGGCGTACTGCGTGCCGGGCAGCGGCCACCGCGTCGTCCTGACCCGCGGCGCGCTCGAAGCGCTGGACGAACCCCAGCTCACCGCGGTTCTCGCCCACGAGCGCGCCCACCTGCGGCAGCGCCACGACCTGGTGCTGGAGTTCTTCACCGTGTTGCACACCGCGGTGCCGACCGCCGTACGCAGCACGGCCGGGCTGCACGAGGTGAAGCTGCTGATCGAGTTGCTCGCCGACCGCTCCGCGGTGCAACTGGCCGGCCGCCGTCCGCTCGGCACCGCCCTGCTGGCCCTCGCCGACACCCCTGTGCCGGAGGCGCTCGGCGCCGCCGGCGATGCGGTCGTACGGGTGGAGCAGTTGGCCGACCCCCGACCCCACACCGTCCTGTCGTTGGCGGTCACCGCCGCGGCGATCGTGGTTGCCGCGCTGGTGCCGGTGTTGGCGGTCGCGACGTTGGTCGGGGCCGGCTGAGCGTCAGGGCAACAGGCCCCAGTAGGCCTTACGGGCAGGCATCGCGTGGATCACCAGTTCACTGCCGCCCTCGAAGACGAGCACGACCGTCTCGAGCAGACGCGCGTGCGTGTCGAAACCCAGCCGAAGTTCGCGATGCGGCCAGTCGTCGACGTCGTCCAGTGGCTCAATCCACTGCGGCCAGCCGGCTGCCTGGAGCACGTCTTCGTCCTGCACGCCGTGCTTACGCGCGCTGTCGTGGATGTTCACACGGCAGAGTGAGCCAGCACCCGACGGAGCGCCTCGGACCGAGTCACGTGATCGCGCTCGGCCAGCGCGTCCAACGTCGCCAGTTCGTCCACCGTGAGACGTACGGCAACCACCTGCGCCGGCTCCGCCCCTCGCCCCGGGCGACCGCGCCCACGACGCTTGAGCTGATCCACGTCGTAGCCGGCTTCGGCTTCCGCGGCCCAGGCCTCGACCTGCTGCTCAGTCACCTGGTTCTCGTCCATGAATAAATCGTAAACGAAAAACACCTTGACGGAAAGGCTGAGCGTCAGTCGGCGACGACCCGCACCCAGTTCGCTCCCTTGCCGATCCCGGTGACGCCCAGCGAGGTGAGCGCGCCGTCCGCACCGACCGAGAGAAGCTCCGCGTCGGTCGACCGCTCCCCGACCGCGATGACGTACGCCCCGTCGGCGGTCACCGCGAACCCGCGCGGCTGCTGCTGGGTCGGCACGAAACCGACGACGTCGCCGAGGTGACCGTCGGCGTCGCGGGTGACCGTGGCCAGGGTCGAGGCGCAGCGCTCCGAACCGACCAGGAACTGCCCGGCCGGGTGGACGTCCGCGCCCCAGATGAGGTGTTCGGCCGCCGGGTCGGCCCCGAATCGGCTGTGCCGCAAGCCCGCTGACGGGTCGACGACGCTGACCGACTCGGCGCGCGTCAGGTGACCGGCGGCCGAAACATCGAACCGGAAGATCTCGCCGGAGTACTCGGTGATGAGGTAACCGTTGTCGCCGGCGAACATGAGGTGGCGCGGTCCGCAGCCGGCCGAGAGCGCGACCGTACGCGGCTCCAGTTCGACCAGCTCGCCGTCGTCGTGCAGGTCGTACTGCGCGACCAGGTCGGCGCCGAGCGAGACGAAGTACGCCTGCCCCTCGCGCGGCACGACGCAGTGCAGGTTCGGGAACTCCACCCGCGCGACCGGCTCCCCGATCACGCCCTCGGCGACCGGCCAAGTGAAACCGCAACCCCCGCCGTACGACGCCCCGAGCAGCACGTTCCCGCCGGTGGCCAGCGAGAGGTAGGTCATCGACGCCTCGACGTCGCGCCGGCCGACCTCGGTCAGCGCACCGGTCTCGCGGTCGAGGCGCAGCGTGACGATCCCGGCCGGGTCGCCCTTGTAACCGGCGTGGACCAGGTTGCGTTCGGTGTCGACCGCGAAGGTGCTGCAGCCTTGCCCGACCGGCGAGGTCGTCAGCAGTTCGAGCCGCGGCTGCCCGTCGCGGTGCAGGCGCAGAGCGGAGATGGTGCCGTCGCCGGCGTTGGCCACGAGAACGAGTTCAGGCATGGAGCCAGGCTATGCCCGCGCTCAGAGCTTCTCCAGCGCCGCCTTCAGCCGTTCCACGTCATCGGCCGGCAGGTCCTGGACGAAGTGCAGGACGGCGTCGGCGGGGTTCTCACCGCCCCAGTCGGCGAAGGTCTCGCGCAGCGCCTGCGCGGTCATCTCCTCGCGGGTGGCGGCCGCGGCGTAGCGCCACGCGCGGCCGTCGCGCTCGCGGGTCAGCAGACCCTTCTTCGCCAGCCGGTCGGCAACGGTCATCACCGTCGTGTACGCCCGGTTGCGGCCGTCGACGCGCGCCAGTTCGTCGGCGATCTCGCGTACGACGAGGCCCCCTTCGTGATTCCAGATCACGTCGAGGATCAGCCGTTCGAGCTCGCCGAGCGTCGTGGCGGAGGTGGTGTCGCGGGTCATTGGTTCCATCCAGGTGTGGTGGCCGCGCAGCGGCGATCGGCCAAGCTTACGACCCGGTCCGCGCCGCGTACGCCGACGCTCTGGTGGGCGACCAGCAGGACCGTACGGCCGCGGGCTGCGGCGTGCAGGTCGTCCAGGACGGCGCGGGCGGTCGGGGTGTCGAGGTGGGCGACCGGTTCGTCGAGCAGCAGCACGGGTCGCCGCGACAGCAGCGCACGCGCGATCGCGAACCTGGCACGCTCGCCACCGGACAGCCCGCGCCGGCCGCTGCCGATCTCGGTCTCGAGCCCCTCGGGCAGCCCGGCCAGCCAGCCGCCCAGGCCCGCGTCGACCAGGGCTGCGGCGAGGTCACGGTCGGTCGCGTCCGGCCGCGCGAGCAGCAGATTGGCGCGCACCGATCCGACGAACAGGTGCGGGTCGTCGTCGACGACCGCGAACAGATCGCGTACGGCGGCGGCCGACAGACCGCGTACGTCCCGGCCGTCAAGGGCGTACGTCCCGCCCGCCGGGTCGAGCTGTCGCCCGAGCAGCGCCAGCAGTGTCGACTTCCCGGCGCCGTTGTCGCCGATCAGCGTGAGGTGTTCGCCCGGTTCGACGGTCAGGTCGAGCGGGGCGAGGTGGATCGCGTCGTCGGTCCAGCCGGCGCTGACCCCGGTGAGGCTGATGGTCGGCACGTCCGCGCCCGGCAGGTCCGTGGCGTGGTCGAGCACCGCTGGCTGCTGGTCGAGCAGGTCGCGCACCCTCCCGCGCGCGGCCCGGCCGCGGGCGAGGGCGCCGACCGCGTCCGGGATCAGGCCGAGCACGTCGCCCAGCGCGAGCGGCAGGAAGACCAGCAGCGCGGCGACCGGGGTGTCGAGCTCCCCCGAACGCACCGGTCCGGCCAGTAGCAGGGCGAGCCCGACCGTCGCGAATCCCGTTGCCGCCAGGGACAGTCCGACGCCAACCGCTCGCCCGCGGGCCTGCAACCGGGTGGCCCTCGCCAGGTCGCGCTGCGCAGCATCCATGCGCAGCAGCAGGTCGCCCGCCGCACCGATCGCCTGCACGCCCATCGGGTCGGCGGCCATCGGGTGCGCAGCTCGCTGCACGGCCGCCCGCGCCGCGAGCGCCTGCCCCTGACCCCGCCGCTCGAGCACCAGGTCGAGCGCGCCGATGCCGACCGCGACGAGGGCGAAGGCTGCGGTGACGAGTCCGGCGTACGCGTTCAACCGGAAGGCGACGACCAGCGCCGCTGTGGTGGCGACGAGAGTCGCGATCAGCGGCACCGCGGTGCGGACCTGCAGGTCGATCTCGTCGTCGAGGTCGCGGACGACCCCGGTGAGCAGGTCGGCCCGGCGGCGCCGACCGAGCCGCGCGGGCGTCAGCGGGATGAGCGCCCGATAGGTGGCCGTACGTCGGTCGCGCAGGGTCGCGAGCGCCGCGTCGTGGGAGACGATGCGTTCGGTGTACCGGAACACGGGGCGGCCGATGCCGAAGGCGCGGACCCCGACAACCGCGGTCAGCAGGGTGAGGATCACCGGGTGCTTGCTCGCCTGCACGATCAACCAGCCGGACGTCGCGGTGAGGAAGACGCCGCTGCCGATCGCGAGGCCGCCGATCAGCCCGGCCAGCAAAATGCGCGGGGTGACGACATGTGCGCGGGTTGTGGGCCGCGCGGATGTCGACAGGGTGCGCGGATTCATCGGCCGATCACCAGCTCGTGGTCCGCCGCGGCCGCCAGTTCGGCGTCGTGGGTCACGACCACCACGGGGCGCTGCCGGGACAGATCTCGTACGACCCCGCGTACGTCGGCCGCCGCGGCCGGGTCGAGGTGGGCGGTCGGCTCGTCGAGCAGCACCACGTCGGCGTCGCTGCGCAGCGCACGGGTCAACACCAACCGGGCCCGCTGGCCGGCGGACAGCCCGAAGCCGTCGTCGCCCAGTTGGGTGTCGAGCCCCTGGGGCAGTTCGTCCACGACCCGGTCGAAGCCGGTGGCGGCGAGGGCGGCGTCCAGGCTCCCCACTTGTCCGCCATCCGCGTCGCGTGTCCGTTCGGAAGTGGCGGACAACCCGAGCTCGAGGTTCTCCCGCACGCTCAGCGGCGCGATGAACGGCGTCTGGGTGACGAGGTGGGTGGTGCCGACCTCGACCCGCCCGGTGGTCGGCGTACGCAGCCCCGCCAGCAGCTCCAGCAGCGTCGTCTTGCCACCCCCGGAGGGCCCGGTGACCGCGGTCAGCCCGGGCTCGATGCGCACCGGAACGTCCTGCAGCACAGCGGTTTCGGTGCCCGGGTAGGTGTAACCCACCTCGAATCCGCGGTCGGTGGCTGAGGGGGCGGGGGTTCCCGAGGGGGCGGGGGTTGCGGGCGGCAGCAGCTCCTCGATCGCCTCCACCCCGTCGGCGGCGGCGTGGAACTCCTGGCCCACCCGGCGCACCGGCCAGTACGCCTCGGGGGCCAGCAGGATCGCGGTCAGCGCGACGCGCAGGTCGATGTCGCCCCAGGCCAACCGCATGCCGCACCACACCGCGACGATCGCGACGGAGATGGTGGCCAGCAGCTCGAGGGCTGCGGAGGAGAGGAACGCGATCCGCAGGGTTCGTACGGTCGCCACCCGGTGCCGGTCGCCCACCTGCGCCACCTGGTCGGCCTGGTGGTCGGCGCGGCCGTACGACACCAGCGTCGGCAGTCCGCGCATCACGTCGAGGAAGTGACCGGCCAACCGGGTCTGGGTCGCCCAGCGCCGCTGCGTCGCCTCCTGGGTGGCCCGCCCGATCAGCGCGGCGAAGACCGGCAGCAGCGGCAGCGTGAGCAGCACGATCAGCGCGCTGGTCCAGTCGACGAACAGCAGCGCGACGACGGCCAACCCGGGAACGACCGCCGCGGCGACGAGCGCCGGCAGGTAACGGGCGACGTACGGCTCCACCGCGTCGGCGCCCTGCGTCGCCACGGTGACGACCCGCTCCGGCGCCGGCCGCCCTTCGGCGGGCGTGGCCAGCATCCGGGCGAGGTAGGTGCGGCGCAG
>JASLFY010000192.1 GCA_030150425.1 Yimella sp.
CAGCGAGCAGGGGCGCGCTGCGACCGAGCCGTTGCGAGACGACATCCGCCTGCTCGGCGGACTGCTCGGCGACGTCATCCGCGAGCAGGAGGGGCAGCCGGTGCTCGATCTGGTGGAGGAGGCGCGCACTCGCGCGTTCGCCGTACGCCGCCAGGAGGTCGACCGCTCCGGCTTCGCCGCGCTCTTCCACGACCTGTCGACCCGCGACTGTCTGCACGTCATCCGTGCCTTCAGCCTGTTCGCGCTGCTGGCGAACCTGGCCGAGGACCTGCACCGCGAGCGTCGTCGCGCGTTGCACGTCGGTGCCGGTGAGGCACCGATCGACGGTTCGTTGGCGGCCACCTTTCCCAAGTTGCGGGACGCGCAGCTCGACCCGGCGAAGGTCGCCGACGCGCTCGCCGACGCCACGGTGGTGCCGGTGATCACCGCCCACCCGACCGAGACCCGGCGGCGCACGGTGTTCGACGCGCAGTCGCGGATCAAGGCGACGATGCGCACCCGCGAGCGGATGACGCTGTCCGCCGACGAGGAGCGGGATGCGTTGCGGGACATCAAGATCCAGATCATCACGCTCTGGCAGACCGCGCTGATCCGGCTCAAGCGGGTGCAGATCGAGGACGAGATCGAGGTCGGTCTGCGGTTCTTCGACGCCTCGTTGTTCGAGGTGCTGCCGCAACTGAACGCGCGGGTGCGCCGCGAGTTGAACGAGCTCTATCCCGGCGCGAACCTGCTGCCCGAGCCGATGCTGCGCGCCGGCTCCTGGATCGGTGGCGATCGCGACGGCAACCCGAACGTCACCGCCCGGGTCGTCTCGACCGCGTCCCGCAGCGCCGCCGAGCGCGCGATCGGCCACTACCTGCGCGAGCTGGCCGCCTTGGAGATCAGCCTGTCCCTGTCGGTCCGGCTGACCGCGACCAGCGAGGCGCTGCGCGACCTCGCCGACCGGAACACCGCCGACGAGCGTGACGACGAGCCGTACCGTCGCGCGATCCGCTGGATCCGCGGCCGGCTGCAGGCGACGTACGCGACCTTCTTCGACCGCGCCGCCGAGGGCGCCGTCGAGGTGTCGGGCGCGACCGCGTACGAGACCGCCGACGAACTGCTCGCGGACCTCGACGTCATCGACGCCTCGCTGCGCGCGGGGCGTGACCAACTGCTCGCCGACGACGCCCTGCTGCGGCTGCGCGGCGCGGTGCGCACCTTCGGCTTCCACCTGTACGGCCTGGACCTGCGGCAGAACTCCGACGTGCACGAGGAGACCGTCACCGAGCTGTTCCGCTGGGCCGGGGTCCACCCCGACTACGCCTCGCTCGAGGAGGACGCGAAGGTCGAGCTGCTGGTCGCCGAGCTCGCCTCCCGGCGCCCGCTGGTCGGTCGCGGCGCGCAGTTCTCCGACCAGACCAGCAGCGAGCTGGCGATCGTCGCGGCCGCCGCCGAGTCGGTGCGGACGTACGGCGTCGAGGCGATCCCGAACTACGTCATCTCGATGTGCACCTCGGTGTCGGACATCCTCGAGGCCGCGATCATGCTCAAGGAGGCCGGGCTGTACGACCCGGGCGAGGGCGACCGGGGCGCCCGCTGCAGCGTGAACATCGTGCCGCTGTTCGAGACGATCGAGGACCTGCAGGTGTCGGCCACGACGCTGCGCGCGGCCCTGGCGTTGCCGGCCTACCGCGCACTCGTCGACTCCAAGGACGGGCTGCAGGAGGTGATGCTCGGCTACAGCGACTCCAACAAGGACGGTGGCTACCTCGCCGCCAACTGGGCGCTCTACCGCGCCGAGCTCGACCTGGTCGAGGTCGCGCAGGAGTTCGACATCCGGCTGCGGCTCTTCCACGGCCGCGGCGGCACCGTCGGCCGCGGTGGTGGCCCGAGCTACGACGCGATCCTGGCCCAGCCGCCGGGCGCCGTCCGCGGTTCGCTGCGGCTGACCGAACAGGGCGAGATCATCGCGGCGAAGTACGCCGAGCCGGCGCTCGCCGCGCGCAACCTCGAGGCGATCGTCGCGGCCACCCTGGAGTCGTCGCTGCTGGACATCGAGGGTCTGGACGACACCGCCGGCGCCTACGCCGACCTGGACGAGTTGGCCGCGCTGGCGCGGGATGCGTACGGCGACCTGGTGCACCGCACCGACGGCTTCGTCGACTACTTCAAGACGGCCACCCCGGTCGCCGAGATCGGTGCGCTGAACATCGGCTCGCGTCCTGCATCACGCAAACCGACACAGGCGATCTCCGACCTGCGCGCGATCCCGTGGGTGATGAGCTGGTCGTTGTCCCGGGTGATGCTGCCGGGGTGGTACGGCGTCGGCTCGGCCGTCGAGCAGTGGGTCGCCGGCGATCCGGAGAAGCTGGCGAAACTGCAGCACTACTACCGGGATTGGCCGTTCTTCCGCAGTGTCGTGTCGAACCTGGCGCAGGTGATGGCCAAGTCCGACCTGGAGATCGCCGAGCGCTACGCCGGGCTGGTGGAGGACGAGGCGCTGCGCCGTCGGGTGTTCGACAAGATCGCCGAGGAACACGCCCGCACCCTGCGGACGTACGAGCAGATCACCGGCCACGCTGACCTGTTGTGGGACAACGACGCGCTCAAGCGTTCGGTGTTCAACCGCTTCCCCTACCTCGAGCCGCTGAACCACCTGCAGGTCGAGCTGCTCAAGCGGTTCCGCGCGGGTGACGAGGACGAACAGGTCCGTCGCGGGATCCTGCTGACCATGAACGGCCTCGCCACCGCGCTGCGCAACTCGGGCTGATCAGCTGCTCGCCGATTCCCTGGGGGGTCGGGGACTAGCGGGGCTCAGCCCACGCTTCGCCCCACCTCGTACGCGTGACCCTGCTCCCGGTCGAGGTGGGTCTGCGACTTGTTCTTCAGGCAGGTGACGTAGACGACCAGGGAGACGGCGATGACGGCCGTCGCGTAGACGATGAACGCGGTGCGGTGGTGGGCCTTCATCGCCTCGTAGATCAGCGGCGCGGTGCCGCCGAACACCGAGTTGGCGACGCCGTAACCGAGGCCGACCCCGAGCGCGCGGATGTGGGCCGGGAACAGTTCGGCCTTCACGATCGCGTTGATCGAGGTGTAGCCGGTCAGGATCACGAACCCGACGAGCAGCATCAGGAACGACATGAACTCCGAGTGCTGCTTGGGCAGGTAGGTCACCAGGAAGTACGTGTAGATCACGCCGCCGACACCGAAGAACACCAGCATCGGCTTGCGGCCGATCTTGTCGCTGATGAGGCCACCGATCGGCTGCATGATCATCAGGCCGACGAGCGCGATCAGGTTGATCCAGGTGCCGGTCGTGCCGTCGTACGCCTTCTTCACCACGGCGGGCGAGTTCACGCTGTAGACGTAGAACGCGAGGGTTCCGCCGGCGGTGATCAGGAAGACGAGGACCAGCGGCCAGAGGTGCTTGGTGAACAGTTCGCGCAGCGAACCGGAGTCGGAGTCCTGCCCCTCGGCGATCGCGTCGAGGTGTTCCTTGGACAGTGACTCGTCCATCGTCGTCCGCAGCCAGAAGACCACGACCGCCGACACGGCGCCGATGCCGAACGCGATCCGCCAGCCGTAGTCGCCGATCGCGGACTTGCCGATCGTGGACTGCATGATCAGCAGCACCAGCTGGGCCAACACCTGCCCGCCGACGAGCGTGACGTATTGGAAGCTGGAGAAGAATCCGCGCTTGTCGCGCGTGGCCGCCTCCGACATGTACGTCGCGGACGTGCCGTACTCACCACCGGTCGCGAACCCCTGCACCAGGCGAATCACGGTGAGCCCGATCGCGGCCCAGACGCCGATGCTCGCCCGGGTCGGCATGATCGCGATCAGCAGCGAGCCGAGCGCCATGATCGACACCGACAGGGTCAGCGCCGTACGCCGGCCGCGCCGGTCGGCGTACCGCCCGAACCACCACGAGCCCAGCGGTCGGGCCAGGAAGGTGACGGCGAAGATCGCGTACGCGTAGACGGTCGAGTTCTTGTCGGCCGGGTCGAAGAATTTGTCCTCGAAGTAGCTGACGAAGACGGTGTAGGTGTAGACGTCGTACCACTCGACGAGATTGCCGAGCGATCCCTTGACGGTGTTGGCGACGGCGCGAGCGGTGCTCTGCGGGCGACTGGTGTCCAGGACCGAGGTGGTCATCGGGGCTCCTGTTCTGCGGGGTGTTCAGACCTCCGTTTCTATCGGTTACCGATGGGTCGCGGGGTCGGCAGGAGCGACCGGTTGAGGACCGGGCAGAATCGCCGCCGACGGTCCGGTTCGGGAGGGTGAGTGCGATGTCGTTGCTGCGCAGGGCGATCCAGCTGCCGCTGGGGTGCATCGTGCTCGGCTTCGGCGTCGCGATGCTGTTGAGCGCCCGGTTCGGGTCGGACGGCTACTCCACGCTGATGAGCGGCCTGACCAAGGCCACCGGCGTCGACTTCGCGATCGTCAGCTGGGTGGCGGCGGCCGCGCTGGTGCTGCTCGCATGGACCCGCGGTCAGAAGCCCGGACCGGGCACCATCTGCCAGCTGGTCGTGGTCGGACTGTCGGTCAGCCTGCTGCTGAAGGTGCTGCCCGACGTCGACGGGATGGGCGCGCGGATCGGGCTGTTCGCGGCGGGCTACGTCGTGCTCTGCATCGGCGTCGCGGCGTACCTCGCGACCGACCTGGGCGCCGGACCGACGGAGGGCGCGGCGCTCGCCTTCGACCCGCCGCTGCCGTTCCGCTGGAGCTACACGATCTTCCAGGCGCTCTGCGTGCTGGTCGGCTGGCTCTGCGGCGCCACCGTCGGCGTCGGCACGCTCATCCTCGCCGCGGGCATCGGCTGGTCGATCGACCGGTTGATGCCGTTGCTCGGGGCCGCGGCGGAGGACGTCGCCCACCACACGGCCTGACCGGCCGCCGTTCTCAGAGCTCGCGTGACAGCTGCACCCAGGTCTGGGTGACCTGCATACCGACCTTCTCGTAGAGCCCGAGCGCACCCGTACGGCTGTCGGTCGACAACCCGAACCGCTGCGCCCCGCGCGCCCGGCCCTGCCGGAACGCCTCGGCCATCAGCGCCCGCGCCAGGCCCTTGCCGCGCTGGTCGCGGCGCACCGCGAGCTGGTTGATGTACGCCTCGCCGGCCGTGTCCAGGATGCTGCAGGCCACCCCGATCGGGGTGCCCGACTCGTCCGTCGCGAACTGGATCTGCCACGGCTCGAAGCCGCGGCGCCCGATCACGCGTGGGTGCCAATCGGCGTACGCCTGGGGGGTGCGTTCGGGCCACTCGTTGAACGCGTCCTCGATGAGTTGGTACGCGGCCCGCTCGTCGCCTGCGCGGAACTCGCGGACGGCGTGGCCGGCCGGCAGCGGGGTCTCGACGATCGGGGTGTTCGGTGGGAGTTCGAGCACCCACGACGTCCACAGCGGCTCGTAGCCGCGGGCGCGCAGCAGCGTCTCGCCGGGACTGCCGGTGAAGCGGGTCTGACCGATCTTGCTGCCGCCGTCGCGGCGGGCAATCTGTTCCGTCCAGCCGACCAGGGCGCTGCCGATGCCGCGGCCCTGGTGATCCGGCAGCACCGCCGCGTCGGCCCGGCGGCTCTGGAAGACCTCTGCGGCGGCGACCAACACGTCACCCTCGAAGACCCCGACGCTCTGCGTCGCGAGGTCGAAACTGGCTCGGGCCCAGTCGCTCTCGATGTCCTCGGGTTCGAGCGCAAGGGTTCCGACGTCGGCCAGCTCGGCGGCGGCGTAGACCTCGAACGCCGCCTGCACGTCGGTGGGTCGCAGCGGGCGCTCGGTGTATCCGGTGGGCAGGTCCATGTCGCCCATCATGCGCGCGGGCCGATCGGCTGCGCCACGATATTTCCTATGGACTCCTCCAACACCCTCACCGACGTCCCCGGTGTTCTCGTCGGACACCACGACCGACAGGACGAGGGGTGGCTGACCGGCACCACCGTGGTCCGCTTCGTCGGCGACGGGGCGGTGGCCGGGGTGGACGTACGCGGGGGAGGGCCGGGCACGCGCGAGACGGATCTGCTCGATCCGCGCAACATGGTGCAGCGGGTCCACGCGATCGTCCTGACCGGTGGCTCGGCGTTCGGGTTGGCGGCTGCGGACGGGGTGATGCAGGCACTCGCCGCCGAGGGGGTCGGGCTGCCGGTGCCGACGGGAGGCACCACGGTGCCGGTGCCGATCGTGCCCGCCGCGGTGATCTTCGACCTCGGCCGCGGCGGCGATCCCACGCATCGCCCGGACGCCTCGTTCGGTGCCGCGGCGCTGGCGGCCGCCTCGGACGGGCCCGTCGCCCTCGGGAACGTCGGCGCCGGGACCGGCGCGAAGGTGGGCGGGCTGAAGGGCGGCATCGGCTCTGCCTCGGTGACGTTGGACGACGGCACGACCGTCGCGGCCCTGGTCGTGGTCAACGCGATCGGCTCGGCAGTGGACCCGACCTCCGGCGAGTTGTACGCCGTCCGCTTCGGCCTCCCCGACGAGTTCGCTCCGTCCGTAGTGGACCGATCCGGTCGCAAGAGCGACCACATCCCGAACTCCCCTGGCACCGCCACCACCCTCGCCGTCATCGCGACCGACGCGACCCTCACCAAGGCGCAGTGTCAGAAGTTGGCCGGCATCGGCCACGACGGGATGGCGCGGGCGCTGAACCCGGTGCACACCATGTTCGACGGTGACACCGTGTTCGCCGCGTCGACCACCCGCCGCCCGGCCCCGGACGACCTCGGCTTCCACCTGCTGCTGACCGCGGCCGCCGACTGCGTCACGCGGGCCATCGGGCACGCGGTGCTCGCGGCCGAGCCGGCCGGCGGGTTCCCGGCGTACACCCCACGACAGCCGTAGTAGGTGGAAGTGGTCGCAATAGCGACCACGTTCCGGCGGACGAAGCGGGACCGCAAATCCGCGCGGCCTGCCGACAAATGCGCACCCCGCAGGGAGCGCGGATGTCGACAGCCCGCGCAGATCCGCTCAGGTGTTCTGCGGGAAGCCCAGGTTCAGGCCGCCGTGGGACGGGTCGAGCCAGCGGGCGGTGACCGCCTTCGTACGGGTGAAGAAGTGGACGCCCTCCATGCCGTGCGCGTGGCTGTCGCCGAACAGCGAGGACTTCCATCCGCCGAACGAGTAGTACGCCATCGGCACCGGGATCGGCACGTTGATGCCGACCATGCCGACCTCGACCTCGTGCTGGAAGCGCCGGGCCGCGCCGCCGTCGTTGGTGAAGATCGCGGTGCCGTTGCCGTACGGCGAGGAGTTGATCAACTCCAGACCGTCGTCGTACGACGACACCCGGACCACCGACAGCACCGGGCCGAAGATCTCGTCGGTGTAGATCGACATGTCGGTGGTGACCTTGTCGATCAGCGTCGGGCCGACGAAGAAGCCGTTCTCGCCGCCGTGGAACTCGCCGTCGCGACCGTCGACGACCAGGTCGGCGCCGGCGTCCTTGCCGGCCGCGATGTAGCCGGTGATCCGTTCCTTGGCCTCGGCGGTGCGAAGAACCACATGCTGGTGCTGCCCGACGCCGACCTCGAC
>JASLFY010000203.1 GCA_030150425.1 Yimella sp.
GCCCGCCTCGAACAGGGCGAGCATCATCTTGGGGGAGACGCCGCGGTTCCAGGCGATCTCGTACATCTTCCGGGTCACGTTGATGTCCCGGCCGCTCGGGTAACGGGTGCAGCCCATCTTGGAGACACCGGCGCTGCGGACACCGGTCGCGGAGTACGCGTGACTGGCCAGATTCTGGTCGGCGTGGGAGGGTGCAGCCACCGGCAGCAACGCAAGGCTGGTGAGTGCGGTCAGCACGAGGCGGTGGGTCCGGCGCAGGCTCATCGTTTCGTTCTCCGAGGGAAGGTCGACAGGCCCGACGTATCTGGGCGACACGCCGTGACGGTAGTTGACTTGTGGTGCGGGTGTGACTAATGCGAAGGCCGGACCAGAGTGCCAGGCATTCCCGGTGCGCGCAAGATCGGTTCGGTCCATGCGTCGCGATGTGGAAGTATTTGCCGGCGGAGAACAATCGCCCGAGAAGTGGGAGGCCCTATGTCCGACTCCACCGCCAACGCTCCGTACCAACGGGTGCTGCTCAAGCTCTCGGGAGAGGTCTTCGGTGGTGGCAGCATCGGCCTCGACCCCGATGTGGTGAAGCGGATCGCCGACCAGATCGGTGCGGCGAACCGGGCCGGGGTGCAGATCTGCGTGGTCATCGGCGGCGGCAACTTCTTCCGCGGTGCCGAACTGCAGCAGCGGGGGATGGACCGGGTGCGTGCCGACTACATGGGCATGCTCGGCATCGTGATGAACTGCCTCGCCCTGCAGGACTTCCTGGAGAAGGAAGGCATCGAGACCCGCGTGCAGACCGCCATCACCATGGGCCAGGTCGCCGAGCCGTACATCCCGCGTCGTGCAATCCGCCACATGGAGAAGGGCCGCGTCGTGATCTTCGGCGCCGGGATGGGCATGCCGTTCTTCTCGACCGACACCGTCGCGGTGCAGCGCGCCCTCGAGAGCCGCTGCGACGCGGTGCTGATCGCCAAGAACGGGGTCGAGGGCGTCATGACCGCAGACCCGAAGAAGGACCCGACCGCCACCCTGATCGACCAGGTCACCTACCAGGAGGCGATGGAGCGCGAGCTGCGCGTCATCGACCAGACCGCGTTCGCCCTCGGCGCCGAGAACAAGCTGCCGATGGTCGTCTTCGGGATGGAGGGCGACGGCAACATCACCCGCGCGCTGCAAGGTGAGAGGATCGGGACGCTGGTCGTCCCGGCCTGACCGCGCGCAACCAGCAATCACCACCGACGAAGGAGCGACATCGCCATGGACGGCAGTATCGAGGAGAGCCTTTTCGAGGCCGAGGAGAAGATGGACAAGGCCATCGAGGTGGCCAAGGAGGACTTCTCCGGGATCCGTACGGGCCGCGCGAACGCCGCGATGTTCAACAAGCTGACGGTCGACTACTACGGCGCGCCCACGCCGCTGCAGCAGTTGGCGTCGTTCCAGATCCCCGAGGCCCGCACTGTGCTCATCCAGCCGTTCGACAAGTCGGCGATGTCGGCGATCGAGAAGGCGCTGCGTGAGTCCGACCTGGGCGTCAACCCCAGCAACGACGGCAACAACATCCGCGTGATCCTGCCGCAGCTGACCGAGGAACGCCGTCGCGACTACATCAAGATGGCGCGCGACAAGGCCGAGGCGGCCCGCGTCTCCGTGCGCAGCGTGCGCCGCAAGGCCAAGGAAGAGATCGACCGCTTCGTCAAGGACGGCGCCGTGGGCGAGGACGAGGGCTCCCGCGCGGAGAAGGACCTCGAGGCCCTGACCAAGAAGCACGTCGACTCCATCGACTCCCTGCTGAAGTCGAAGGAATCCGAGCTCCTCGAGGTCTGAGACGGAGCGATTTCGCGATGACGCGCGGCGACCACGACAACACACCGGCGCAGCCCGACGAGGCTGCGCCGGTGGTGCTGTCGCGCCGTGAGCTGCGTTCCGGCCGCAACGCGGCCACCCCGGCCGTTCCGGCGGCCCAGAAGGCGAACCCGACGCCGCGCGCCGGTCGCAACCTGTACGCCGCCGTCGGCGTCGGTGTCTTCCTCGGCGCGCTGGTGCTCGCGTCCCTGTTCATCCGCAAGGAGGCGTTCGTCGTCGTCGCGACGATCGCGTCGGTCGTCGGTTCCTGGGAACTGTTGCGTGCCATGGCGGTCCGCCACATCGCCCCGCCGGCGATCCCGACCCTGGCCGGCGCCGCGGTCGTGCCGCCGATCGCGTACGCCTTCGGCCCGCAGGCTCTGGTGTCGACGGTGGTGCTGGTCTTCCTCGGCATCCTGCTGTGGCGTGCGCTCACCCACGACGAGTCGGCCGCGGTCGACGTCGCTGCCGGAGCGCTGACCAGCCTCTACATCCCGGCGCTGGTGTCGTTCGCGATGCTGCTGCTGCGCCCCGACGACGGTCCGGCACGGATCGTCGTGTTCATCCTGGCGACCATCTCCTCCGACATCGGCGGCTACGCGGTCGGTGTCGTCGCCGGCAAACACCCGATGGCGCCCACCGTCTCGCCGAAGAAGTCCTGGGAGGGCTTCGCCGGCTCGGTGCTGCTCTGCGTGATCGCGGCGTCGCTGAGCGTCCACTTCCTGCTCGAGGGCCACTGGTGGGTCGGCGCGCTGATGGGTTGCTGCGTCGTGGTCGGAGCGACCATCGGTGACCTCTGCGAGTCGATGATCAAGCGCGACCTCGGTGTGAAGGACATGAGCAACCTCATCCCCGGCCACGGTGGCCTGATGGATCGCCTCGACTCACTGTTGATCTGTGTGCCGATCGTGTGGGCGATCCTCACCCCGCTGGTCGCGACGACATAGCACGACCGGAACCACGACCGGAACAAGGAACCACGAACCATGACCGACCTGCCGACCCCGACGACCCGCCCGGTGCCGGGCCAGCTGACGTTCGCCGCACCGCGACGCGGCAAGCCGCCGGCCCACCTCGCCGACCTCGACGAGGCCGGCCGCAAGGAGGCCGTGGAGAAGCTGGGCC
>JASLFY010000226.1 GCA_030150425.1 Yimella sp.
CCAGCGACCCCGACGGCCGGTGCGCGCTGGCCGGTTCGATCGGCCGACCCGCTGCCGCAGTGCTGGCCGCCGGTCTCGCCGCGACCCGCGCCGCGTTCGACGTCACGGTCACGATCGGCCCCGCGCCGCAGCCCCAGCTCCGCCGGCCGGGCGACCCGATCTGCGTCGTCGCTGAGAGCGACCTGCTGTCCCTGGCCGCCGCGGTGTCGGTGACCGAACGGCTCACCGGGGTCGACCACCACACCGTCGTGCTGGGCCGCCGGGCCGATCGCCGGTTGCTGGACCGGTTGACCGACCCGGTCCACCCGGTCCAGCTGACCCGGGGCGATCTGCGCGACCTGACCCGCGGACGGCTGTGCCGCGGACGGTCCCTGCGAGCGCTCGCCGAACACCTGCTGGAGCAGTGCGATCCGTCGACGGGAGTCGCGGCATGAGCGAGGTGACCGCCGCCATGTGGCGACACATCCGGTCGGGCGAAGCCCCCACCGCGGCACGGATCGAGCGGGCCAGCGACGCCGAGGCCGCGGTGCTCGGCGACCGGCGCGCCGCCGCCCTCGAGCGGGAGTGGACCGCCGACGTCCTGGGTGGTGGCCCGTTGCAACCGCTGCTCAACGACCCGACCGTCACCGACGTGTTGGTCAACGGTCCCGGGCAGGTCTGGGTCGACCGCGGCGCGGGGCTGACACCCGTCGCGGTGCGCCTCGGCGACGCGGCCGCCGTACGCCGACTGGCGTGCCGGCTCGCCGCTCTGGCCGGGCGCCGGCTCGACGACTCCAGTCCGTGGGTCGACGGGCAACTGCCCGGCGGCGTACGCCTGCACGCGGTGTTGCCGCCGCTGGTCGAGGGCGGTGCCCACCTGTCGCTGCGGGTGCCGCGCAGCCGGCGTCCGGATCTTGCCGAGTTGTGCGCCGCGGGGCTCACCGACCGGGCCGGCGAGCGGTTGCTGCGCCGGCTGGTCGACCGGCGAGTGGCGTTCGTCGTCACCGGTGGGACCGGGTCGGGGAAGACGACCCTGCTGGCCGCGCTGCTCGGTGCGGTGCCACCGGCCGAGCGGATCGTGTCGGTCGAGGACGTCCGAGAGTTGCAGGTCGACCACCCCCATCTCGTACGGCTGGAAGGGCGCCCGCCGAACGTCGAGGGGGTCGGCGAGGTCACGCTCACCGTGCTGGTGCGGCAGGCGCTGCGGATGCGCCCGGACCGGGTGGTGGTCGGTGAGGTGCGCGGCGCGGAGGTGCGCGAGCTGCTCGCCGCGCTGAACACCGGCCACGAGGGCGGCTGCGGCACCCTCCACGCCAATTCGTCCGCCGACGTGGTCGCCCGGTTCGAAGCGTTGGGCGCGCTGGCCGGGATGTCGCCGGCCGCGGTGCGCTCGCAGCTGGCCAGCGCCGTACGTGTCGTGCTCCACCTGCGCCACACCGCGCAGGGGCGCCGGTTGGTGGAGGTCGGCGTCATCGGGTGGCGGTCGGGGGAGCTGCGGGTCGATCCAGCGTTGACGTGGCGGGAGGGCCGGCTGGAACCGGCGGTCGCCCTGGCAGAACTGGAAACGCTGCTCGGGCCGGTGACGTGATGCTGGTGACCAGTAGTTGTGTGGTGTTGGCCGTTCTTGTGTGGTGCGGCGTCGCCCTGCCGACCCCGTCGCCGCGCCGGCTGCGCGGACGGTCGAGTGCGCAGCAGCCGTCGGCGGTCGAGGCGTTCGTGCCGGTGCTCGACGCCATCGCGACGGCCGTCGCGGCGGGTGCGAATCCGGCGGCCGCCTGCGCCGCGGCCTGCACGGCCACGGCCGACTCCGGTTCGCCGGTCGCCACCGAGCTGCGCGCCGTCGCCGAGCAGGCTCGCACCGGCGGTGATCTCGGGCAGGCATGGGCGGCCGTCGCGGACTCCCGGGACTGCGCCGGACTTCGAGCCGTGGCCGCCGGGTGGACCCTGTCCGAACGGGTGGGCGCGCCGCTGACCGACTCGCTCGGGGTGGCCGCGGAGCTGTTGCGCGGCGAGCTGACCCGGGAAGGGGCGCTGCGCGTCGCCGCGGCCGGGCCGCGCGCGTCGATGAACCTTTTGACCGCGTTGCCGGTGATCGGGGCGCTCGGTGCGGCAGCGCTGGGCGCAGACCTGACCCACACCTACTTCTCACCGCTGGGCGCGGTCACCCTGCTGCCCGGGCTGCTGCTGATCCTGCTCGGTCGGAGGTGGAGTGCCCGACTCATCGCCCGCTCCACCCGGGTCACGGTGCTGTCGTGAGCGGGCGGACCGAACCGCTCGGGCCGGGCGAGTCGGCGACGGTCTACGACGTGGCGGTCGCGCTCGACCTGATCGCCGCGACGCTCGGCGGCGGTCTGCCGCTCACCGACACCCTCGAGCAGGTGGCCGAGGTGGTGCCCGGCACCGTCGCTCGTGACCTGCGCCGCGTCGCCGCCGCCCTGCGCTGGGGCGTCGACGACCAGGTCGCGTGGCAGCAGGTCGACCCGGTCTGGCGCCCGGCCGGCGTCGCGCTCGGGCTCGCCCGCGAACTCGGCGTTCCGCCGCGCCGACTGCTGCACGACGCCGCCGCGTCCGTGCGCCGCATCGAGGACACCCGCCTGGCCGCCGCCGGCGCCCGTCTCGGGGTCCTGCTGGTCCTGCCGCTCGGCGCCGCGTTCCTCCCCGCGTTCGTACTGCTCGCGGTGGTGCCCGTCGTGATCGACCTCGCCCGCGCCTCCCTCACCGGGATGACGTGAGCCCACGAACATCCGCCGCGGGCGGATGCACGGAAACCGAAACAACCGAAGGGAACGAACAGATGGCAGAGAACACGGTCGGACGCGGATTGCGCGCCCGGTGGCTGCGACTCACCCGCTCCGCAGAGGCCGGCATGGCCACCTCCGAGTACGCCGTCGGCATCCTCGCCGCGGTCAGCTTCGCGGTGGTGCTCATCGGCATCGTGAAGTCCGGGGCGGTCAAGACCGCGCTCAGCGGGATCATCACCTCCGCGCTGAGCGTCGCGAGCTGACCGATGCGCGGAGTGCGCTGATGCGACGACGTCGGCTCCGCCGAGACCATGCCCGCGTCCCGTTCGGGCGCGGCGCGGGCTCGGCGGAACCGA
>JASLFY010000232.1 GCA_030150425.1 Yimella sp.
TCTTCGGTGCCGACCTGGACGACCCGCAGGTGCGCTTCGAACTCGAACTGGTGCTCCGCGCGCGCCACCTGGATTCTTGACCAAGTCCTGAACAATGTCCCCTTCCGCTGCTCACCGAACACTCGCCAAGGTGTTCCCATGGGAGCTATCAAGCGCGCGAGCGCAATCGGGGCGGCCGTCACGGCCGCCGGAACCTTGGCGGCGGGTCCTGTGAGCGCAGCCACCAATTCGTACGTCGCACTGGGCGACTCCTACTCCGCCGGTGTCGGCTCGAAGGCGAGCAACGGCACCTCCTGCTACCGCTCGAGCTACGGCTACCCGGCGCTGCTGGCCGCGTCGAAGGGGCTCGCGCTGAGCTACCAGGCGTGCTCCGGCGCGACCACGGCCGACGTCACCAACAACCAGATCGGTGCCCTGAGCAGCTCGACCGCCTACGTCACGATCACGATCGGCGGCAACGACGTCGGCTTCGCCAATGTACTGACCGAATGCGCACAGCCGTCCTGGATGTCCGACTGCTCCGGCGCGATCGCCGGCGGTCGCTCGGTCCTGGCGAACCAGCTGCCGGCGCGCTACGACTCCTTGTTCTCCGCGATCCGCAGCAAGGCCCCGAACGCGCGGGTCGTGGTGGCGACCTACCCGCGGATCTTCAACGGCGAGGACTGCAACGCCCTCACCTGGTTCAGCCCCAGCGAGGAGTCCTCGCTCAACACCGCCACCGACGACCTCGACACCCTGGTGTTGACCAAGGCGAAGAACCACGGTTTCCAGACGGTCGACGTACGCGCCGCGTTCAACACCCACCGCGTCTGCGACGCGGTCGAGTGGATCAACGGCTTGTCCAACCCGATCACCGAGTCGTACCACCCGAACCGCACCGGCCACGCTGCGTACGCCTCCGCGATCAGCCCGGTGCTGCTCGGCTCGGCGTACAAGGCGTCGACGGCCAAGGCTCCTGGCGCGAGTTCGGCGCAGGCTGGGGCCCAGCGGCCGGCGAAGGCCACCGAGCCGCAGATCGACCTGCTGTCGCCGAAGTCGTTGGTCGGCGCCAAGAAGGTCGGCATCTCGGTGAGCGAACTGCGTCACCTCAACACCGAGCTGCACTCCGGTGACCCGGCTCGGGTGAGCGCTGCCGCCGCGCGCGTGGCCGAGCTGGACCGGATGGCGGCCGCGAAGCTGGGTCGCTGACCCAACTCGTCGCTCGCAGTTCACCGCTCGGTATTCACCGTGGCGAGAATGACGGCATGCGCCTGATCCTCGTACGCCACGGAGAGACCCCCGCCAACGTCGCCGGTTCGCTCGACACCGCGCTGCCCGGCCCCGGCCTGACCGAGGTCGGGCAGCAGCAGGCGGCGGCCGTTCCGGCGGCGTTGGCCGACCAGCGGATCGACGGCATCTTCGTCAGCCGCGCGGTGCGCACCCACGAGACGGCCGCGCCGCTGGTCGCCGCGCTCGGGCTCACCCCGACCGTGCTGGACGGTGCCCACGAGGTGCAGGCCGGTGAGTTGGAGAAGAAGACCGACGCCGACAGCGTTCGTACGTACCTGACGACGATGGCCGAGTGGACCCGCGGGAACCTCGACCTCCGGGTCCCGGGCGGTGAGTCCGGCGCCGAGGCCCTGGCCCGGTTCGACGACTCGGTACGGGTGATCGAGGACACGTCCGCCGACACTGCTGTGCTGTTCAGCCACGGAGCGATGATCCGGCTGTGGGCGAGCGCGCGGTGTGCGAACGTACGCGACGGCGGTTTCCACCAGGAACCGCTGCCGAACACCGGAATCGTTGTGCTGCAAGGAAGCTCGGCCGAAGGCTGGACGGCGCTCAGCTGGCTCGACCAGGCGCTGGCCGGAACCGGACCGACCGATCCGGACCCGTACGACGGCCCGACCGGGCACCCGTTCGACCGTTCCTGACCGGGTTCCGGGCGGGATTGCCGATTTGGCGAGGCGGCGTCGCTCGGGTCATGGTGGAGAGATGATGAAGTCTGCCCGAACCCCGCGCCTGGGCGCCGCGGCCGCCCTGGTGGCTGCCGGTGCCGTGGCATTGACCGGCTGCTCCGGCTCGTCCGACAAGGCGTCCGACAGCAGCTCCACCACCCCCGCTGCGACCTCGACCAGCTCGACTGCCGCGACCTCCAGCGCGCCGAGCTCGTCCTCGACGACCAGCTCGTCGACGACCTCGACCACCTCGGGTGCGTCGACCAGCAGCTCGACGACCAGCACGAGCACCGTCGCGCCGCCGAAGGTGAACCCGAAGCTGGTCAGCGCGTGCGTGAGCGCGAACAGCCGCTCCAACTCGGCGGTCAGCAGCTGGAACACCGCGGTGAAGTCGCAGAAGACCACCGACCTGGACAGCGCCGCGAAGAACTTCTCCTCGACCGCGACCTACCTGCGGACCCTCACCGCGAAGCCGGCCGACAAGACCTTCACCTCGCTGATCGGCGCGGTCGCGAAGGACTTCGACACCATGGCCAAGGCGCGCGCCGACAAGAAGTCGGTGTCGACCACGCAGTACAACACCGACGCGACCAAGCTGCGCACCTACTGCCAGAACAAGATCCAGGCCGGCTGAGTCCGGCCCCGACGGTTCGCGTCAGCGCGCCCGGTCCAGCAGGTCTTCGGCCAGCTGCCGGGCGCGCGTCGCGTTCGCGGCGTGGTCCTTCGCCGCGGCCAACGCCGTACGCGCCGCCTCGACCGCCGCGTTCGCCTCGCGTTCCGCGGTGCGGGCGAGGTCGACCAGTTCGGTGAGGTCGTCGACGTCGGCCTCGCCGGTCTCGTTCGTGGGTGCGCTCGTCGGCTCTTTCCCTCCAGGCTCCTGCGGCTCTGGTTCCGGCTGCGCCGCGGGCGCCTCAGTCGGCGCCTCTTCGACCGCAGGCTCGTCGGCTGTCGAGGACGCGCGCTTCGCGCCCTTCGTACGCTCCCGCTCGGCCAACTCCGCCAGCCGCGCCTCCTGCAGTTCACGCAACGGTACGGCGACCGCGTCCGACACCTCGACCTCACCGAATCCGCTGTAGGACAACGGGTTCACGAGCTGGCCGCTGGTGACGGCGTCCTCCGCGTGCTGGTCGGCGAGCGCCGCGATCAACGTGTCACCGGCCTGCTCCCGGACCGTCGGGGTGAGGTCGCCGAGCCGGCCGAGCAGGTCCTCGACCAGCGCCGTACGTTCCTTCGCCAGTTCCTTCAGCGCCGCGGTGTCCATCGACGCCTGGGCGGTGCGCATCCGCTCGCCGAGGTCGCTCAGCTCCGGGATCGCCGGCGGATCGTTCTCCCGGGCGAGGGCGTTGAGCGCCGCGGCGGCGACGGTCGGCTTGCGCAGCCCGGCCACGGTGGCCGCCGTCTCCTTGTCGCCGGACGACCGCAACCCGGCGGCCAACTGCTTGCGCAACGCGACGAATCCCGCGGGTTCGACCGCGTACAGCTCGTCCATCGCTGATTTCAGGGCGTCCGCCGACATGCCCCCCATTGTGGCGGCTAGCGTCGGGGTCCATGGACGCAGACGTCATCGTGGTCGGCGGTGGGCTGGCCGGGTTGGTCGCCACCGCGGAGTTGGTGGCCGCCGGCCGCAAGGTGCTGGTGGTGGAGCAGGAGAACGAGGCCAACCTGGGCGGCCAGGCGTGGTGGTCGTTCGGTGGGATCTTCCTGGTCGACTCGCCCGAGCAGCGCCGGATGGGCGTCAAGGACAGCGTCGACCTGGCCTGGCAGGACTGGCAGGGCAGTGCGCAGTGGGACCGGGTGGCCGACGACCACGACGAGGATCACTGGGCGCGGCAGTGGGGGCGGGCGTACGTCGAGTTCGCCGCCACGATCAAGCGCGACTACCTCACCAGCCGCGGCGTGAAGTTCACCCCGCTGGTGGGCTGGGCCGAGCGCGGCGACGGCCGGGCGACCGGCCACGGCAACTCGGTGCCCCGCTTCCACGTGCCCTGGGGGACCGGCACCGGGATCGCGGCCCCGTTCATCGACGCCGCCCGTGAGGGCGCGGCCAAGGGTCTGGTCCGGTTCGCCTTCCGTCACCGGGTCGACGAGCTGATCGTCGAGGGCGGCGCCGTCACCGGCGTACGAGGACAGCGCCTGGCCGACTCCGACACCGAGCGCGGGGTCGCCAGCAACCGGGACCAGATCGGCGACTTCGAACTGCGCGCGCAGGCCGTCGTCGTCTCCTCCGGCGGCATCGGCGGCAACCACGACCTGGTCCGCAAGTACTGGCCCGACCACCTCGGCGCCCCGCCGCGCGAGATGCTGACCGGGGTGCCGGCGTACGTCGACGGCCGGATGATCGACATCACCGCCGCCGCCGGTGGGCGACTGGTCAACCGGGACCGCATGTGGCACTACGTCGAGGGCATCCGCAACTGGGACCCGGTCTGGCCGAACCACGCGATCCGCATCCTGGCCGCGCCGTCCACCATGTGGTTCGACGCGCTCGGTCGGCAGTTGCCCGCGCCGTACCTGCCGTCGTACGACACGATCGGCACCCTGCGCCACCTGCGGACGACCCCGGACATCGCGGCGTACGACCACTCCTGGTTCGTCCTGAACTCCACAATCATCGCCAAGGAGTTCGCGCTCTCCGGCTCCGAGCAGAACCTGGACCTGACCGAGAAGGACGTCCGGGCGACACTGAAGTCGCGGCTGGCGAAGGGGGCGCCGCGGGAGGTGCAGGCGTTCGTCGACAAGGGCGCCGACTTCGTCACCGCGCCCGACATCCGCAGCCTGGTCGCGAAGATGAACGCGCTGACCGACGAGCCGCTGCTCGACGCGGACCTGGTGGAGCGGCAGGTCGTCGCCCGCGACCGGGAGGTCACCAACCGCTACACCAAGGACTTCGCGGTCTCGGCGATCCACAACGCGCGGCGCTACCGCGGTGACCGGCTCGGCCGGGTCGTGCCGCCGCACCCGATCCTCGACCCGAAGCACGGTCCGTTGATCGGCGTGAAGCTGCACGTCCTGACCCGCAAGACGCTCGGCGGCATCCAGACCAACCTCGACTCGCAGGTGATGGACGCCCACGGCGCCCCGATCCCGGGTCTGTACGCCGCCGGCGAGGCCGCCGGTTTCGGCGGTGGCGGGGTGCACGGCAAGAACGCGCTCGAGGGCACCTTCCTGGGCAACTGCATCTTCTCCGGCCGCGCGGCCGGGCTGGCGCTGGCGCGCGATCTGGCCTGAACCACCGACGTAACTGGTCCGGTTCGAGGGAACGCGGAAATTCGCGTTCTCTCGAACCGGACCAGTTATCTCGACCTGTCCGGTGGAATGCGCGGCGTCGAGTGGGAAGCTTGCCGGGTGAGTGAGAGTTCCGGTCGGCGCAAGCGGGCGCTCGACGACGTGTCGTTCGGGGTGCAGGTCGCGGCCTGGTGGTCGGTCTGTTTCCTGGCCATCGTGGCCGGACTGGT
>JASLFY010000236.1 GCA_030150425.1 Yimella sp.
GTGAAGTAGTCCGGGTCGGGCTTCATCGCGCCGACCTCGCACGAGTAGTACGTCCCGTCGACCCGCTCGTCGTACCGCAACTCGTCGCGCATCAGGTCGCGCCGGAAGTCCTGCTGGTTGGTGGCCAGCACACACCGGAACCCGGCGGCGCGGACATCGTCGACGACCTGCCAGGCGGCCTCGTCCGGCTCGAACCGGCGCCAGAGGTCGAGCACCTCCTCGACCTGCAGCCGCGGGTGGTCGACCAGCAGGTCGGTGACCACCGCGCGCAACGACCGCTCGCCGCGCAGCGCGGGCAGTTCCGCGGCGTACAGCTCCTGGGCGAAGTCCGGCCCGCCGAGAGCGGCGAGCGCCGCGTCCCAGCCGTGGTCAGGGTGTTGCAGTACGCCGTCGCAGTCCCAGAGCATCGCCTCGATCACGGGGCCGAGGCTACGGGACCACAACGCAGCAGCTCCACGCCCGTACGGACGTGGAGCTGCTGCGTTGGAGCCTGGCTCAGGCCTTCGGCTCGGCCTTGTCCTCGGCCTTCGCCTGCGGCTTGGCGTCGACGCCCGCCTCCTTGCGCTGCTGCGGCGTGATCGGCGCCGGCGCAGCGGTCAGCGGGTCGTAGCCGCCACCGGACTTCGGGAACGCGATGACCTCACGGATCGAGTCGAACCCGCCCAGCAGGGAGCAGATGCGGTCCCAACCGAAGGCGATACCGCCGTGCGGCGGGGCGCCGAAGGCGAAGGCCTCGAGCAGGAAGCCGAACTTCTCCTGCGCCTCCTCCTGCGACAGACCCATGATCCGGAACACGCGCTCCTGGATGTCGCGGCGGTGGATACGGATCGAACCGCCGCCGATCTCGTTGCCGTTGCAGACCATGTCGTACGCGTACGCCAGCGCCTCGCCCGGGTTGCTGTCGAAGGTGTCGAGGTACTCCTTCTTCGGCATCGTGAAGGCGTGGTGGACCGCGGTCCACTTGCCGGAGCCGACGGCGACGTCACCCGAGGCGACCGCGTCGGCGGCCGGCTCGAACAGCGGCGCGTCGAGCACCCACAGGAACGACCAGGCGGACTCGTCGATCAGCTCGCACCGCTTGCCGATCTCCAGGCGGGCGGCACCCAGCAACGCGCGCGACGACTTGGCGTCGCCGGCGGCGAAGAAGATGCAGTCGCCCGGCTGCGCCCCGACGTGGGCCGGCAGCGCCGCCTTCTCGGCGTCGGTCAGGTTCTTGGCGACGGGGCCGGTGAGGGAACCGTCCTCCTGCAGCAGGACGTACGCCAGCCCCTTGGCGCCGCGCTGCTTGGCCCAGTCCTGCCAGGCGTCCAGCTGACGGCGCGGCTGCGAGGCCCCACCGGGCATGACCACGGCACCGACGTACGGCGCCTGGAACACGCGGAAGGTGGTGTCCTTGAACAGCTCGGTGCACTCGGTCAGTTCGTTGCCGAAGCGCAGGTCGGGCTTGTCGGATCCGTAGCGGGCCATCGCGTCGGCGTACGTCATCCGCGGGAACGGCGTCGGCAGCTCGACCCCGATGACCTGCCAGAGCGCCTTCGCGATCGCCTCACCGAGCTCCAGGATGTCCTCCTGCTCGACGAAGCTCATCTCGATGTCCAGCTGGGTGAACTCCGGTTGGCGGTCGGCGCGGAAGTCCTCGTCGCGGTAGCAACGGGCCAGCTGGTAGTAACGCTCCATGCCACCGACCATCAGCAGCTGCTTGAACAGCTGCGGGCTCTGCGGCAGGGCGTACCAACTGCCCGGCGCCAGACGGGCCGGCACCAGGAAGTCGCGCGCGCCCTCCGGGGTGGACCGCGTCAGGGTCGGGGTCTCGATTTCGACGAAGTCGCGCTCGGCGAGCACCGAACGGGCCGCCTGGTTGACCTTGCTGCGCAGGCGCAGCGCGTTGCCCGGGACCGAGCGGCGCAGGTCCAGGTAGCGGTGCTTGAGGCGCACCTCCTCGCCGACCTCGACGTGGTCCGAGATCGGGAACGGCAGCGGCGCCGAGGCGTTGAGCACCTCGATCACGTCCGCCACGACCTCGATGTCGCCGGTGGCCAGGTGGGGGTTCTGCATGCCGTCCTTGCGTGCGACCACCTCGCCCACGACCTTCAGGCAGAACTCGGCGCGCAGGCTGTGCGCGACCTCCTCGTCGCGGATCACGACCTGCACGACGCCACTGGCGTCGCGCAGATCGATGAACGCGACGCCGCCGTGATCGCGCCGGTTGGCCACCCACCCGGCGAGGGTCACGGTCTGGCCGACGTGCTCGGCACGGAGGGTGCCGGCGTCATGGGTGCGGATCACTGCTGCTCCTTGGTGACGACCTGCGGGCGCAGGTCTGCTGCGGGCGGGGTCCAGGTGGCCGGATCGACCGTGACCTGATCCCCCGAACGGATGTCCTTGGCTTCGTACGTCGTCGTGCCAGTCTCGTCGGTCCGCTCGAAGAGGACGAACGGGATCCCGCGGCGCTCGGCGTACCGGATCTGCTTGCCGAACCGGTCGGCCTTGGCCGCGACCTCGGTCGGTACGCCGGAGGCGCGCAGCTGCTGCGCGACGGCGTCCGCGGCGGGGCGGGAGGTCTCCTCGTTGAGGGCGACCAGGACGGCGCTGGGGACCGGGCGGGTGCCGGACAGGTCGCCCCGCTGCACCAGCGGCACGAGCAGGCGGCTCAGGCCCAGCGAGATGCCGACGCCGGGATAGGTCGTGCGGCCGTCCGAGGCGAGCGCGTCGTACCGGCCGCCCGAGCAGATCG
>JASLFY010000409.1 GCA_030150425.1 Yimella sp.
GACTCGGACGGCCTGAAGGACTCGGACGGCCTGAAGGACTCGGACGGCCTGAAGGACTCGGACGGCCTCGGTACGTCGACCGACTCGAACGACCTGTCGACGTCGACCGACATGAACGACGCCCCGAGCGCTCCCGATGCGCCGACGGCTCCGTCGGCCGCGTCGACGCCCGATGCACCGACGGCCCCCGAGGCGCCCGAAGCCCCGCAGGCACCGACCGCGCCCGAGGTGCCCCCGGCGCCGCCGGTCGGCAGCATCCAGGACCCGTCCGGCCGTGCCGACGTCCCGGCTCCGCTGCCGGATGCCGACGGCGGCCGCGGGTACACCGGGTCCGACCCGTCGCGTACGGCCACCGGGTTCGACCCCGATGCGCAGTACCGCAGCGGTGAGCAGGAGGGCGGCGACGTCGCGTACGACGGCGACGGCACCGACGGCAGTGCGACTGGCATGAGCAGCGACGCCGACACCGCCACCATGAACACGGACACCGACGCCGACGCCGGCATCGACGACGGTCCGATGAGCACCGGTGGTGCCATCGACCCGCAGCCGAGCGGGTCCGACTGGGAGGGCGACGAGGCGAACTCGTACGCGTTCAGCGCCCGCCCGATCGACGGCCAGTCGGGCACGTCCGGCATGTCCGGCATGTCCAACACGGACGCCGGCTGGTCCGGCGGTTCGGACGACGCCTCGGCGAGCGACGCCGACGAGGGTGCGGCCGGCGGCGACGCCTCCGGTGTCGGTGACTCGGGCGCGTCCGGCGGCCGACGGATCAGCGACTTCCACGAGGTCGTCGACGGCGGCTACAGCATCGGGTCCGCGGCGCCGATCCACGACAACGCACAGCCGCTGGGCCACCCGGTCCGCGCCTGGCAGGACACGATGTCGTTCCGCGACGACGCCGAGGGTGAGGGCGAGCGCGAGCCCGACGTCTGGTTCCTCGACGCCGACGCGGCGCGCAACGCCGGGTTCCACCCGGCCGACTGAGGCGGCCCGACCGCGTACGACGACGGCGCCCTCCCTGGTGGGGGCGCCGTCGTCGTACGCGTTACGGGAGTCGGGTCACTCGGGGCGGGCCGTCGATTCGATCCAGTCCTTGTAGAACTCGGGCAGATCGCTCGCCCGGCCACCGAACTGCGGCGCCCGCTTCTCCAGGAAGGACGCGACGCCCTCCTTACCGTCGCCGACGCTGGTGTGGAACATCGCCAGCGAGTCGATCCGGTGGGCGTCGGCGGGGTGGTCGTACGCGCTGTTCCGGCGCATCATCTGCCGGGTGAGGGCGACCGCGACCGGCGAGCGCCCCTTGGTCCAGCGGTCGGCGAGCGCCCGCGCCTGGGTGAGCAGGTCGTCGTCGGCGTACGGCCCCACGGCCAGTCCGTTCTCGACCGCGGCGGCGGCGTCGAGGATGTCGGCGCTGAGCGCGAGGTCGAGGGCCCGCGCGGTCCCGACGATCCGCGGGAGGAACCAGCTCGAGGCGGCCTCGGGGACGATCCCGATCCGGCCGAAGACGAACCCGAGCCGGGCGCGTTCGCCGACCAGTCGGGCGTCCATCGCCAGCGTCATCGTGGCGCCGATGCCGACGGCGGCTCCGTTGATCGCGGCGATGACCGGCTTGGTGCAGTCGTGGATCGCGAGCGTCACCCGGCCACCGGTGTCGCGGACGCGCGCGATCCGCGGGGCGTCGAGGTCGGCCATGTCGGCCACGCCGGGGTCCGTCGACTCGTCGAGCCCGAAGACGTTCCCGGCGGCGGTCAGGTCCATGCCGGCGCAGAACGCGCGGCCGGCACCGGTGACGATCACCGCGCGTACGGCGTCGTCGTCGTTCACCGCACGGAACGACCGCTCCAACTCGTCGGCCATCTCCACGGTGAAGGAGTTGAGGGCGTCTGGCCGGTCGAGGGTGATGGTCAGGACGCCGTCGTCGAGGTCGTGGCGGATCGTGGAGAACTCGCCGTTGCGACTGGCGGATGACGACACGCGGACCTCCTGGTCACCGGCGATGGAGCGGAGGGCGAGGGATTCGAACCCTCGAGACGGTTACCCGCCTAGCGGTTTTCAAGACCGCCGCACTAGGCCACTATGCGAGCCCTCCCTGTCCGGGCGCGCCCGGAGCGCACTCATCTTAGGCACTGCGCAGCCCAGGGCCGACCAGGACCGGCAGGTAGGGTCGGGCAGCAGACGAGAGGAGTGCCCATGGGCAAGATTTCTTTCCTGGTCGGCTTCGCGGCCGGTTACGTCGCCGGTGCCAAGGCCGGCGAGGCGCGCTACGAGCAGATCAAGCTGCAGGCGAACAAGGCATGGCAGCACCCCGCGGTGCAGGCCAAGGTGGGCGAGGCCACGACCCAGCTGAAGGAGCGCGGTCCCGAGGTGGCGGCAGCCGCCGGCCAGGCCGCATTGAAGGGTGCGGGCAGCGCCGCGAAGAGCGCGGTCACCGCGGGTTATCACGCCGCCGTCCACGGCAAGCCGGGTCCGGTCGTGGCCGGGGAGGTCGCGGGCGACTCCGGCGACCAGCCGCGACCCGTCGACCCCGGATTCGACGCCAACTGACCCGCGCGCCGGGTTGACCTCGGCCGGTCATCCCCTACGGTGGATTTACGGCCACGCCCGGCATTTCCGCGCAGTTCCGCGGTATCTGTGGTGAACTTGGCCACTGCTGAAGGCACAACCGAACAGCACCAACGATCGTTGGTGGACAACTCGTCCATCACTTGATTCGCACAGACAGGATTTCCAATGAACAAGACCGACCTCGCCAGCACGATCGCTCAGCGCACCGGTGTCAGCGTCAAGGACGCCAACTCCGTCATCTCCGGCCTGAACGACGTCATCCTCGAGGCCGTCGGCCGTGGCGAGAAGATCCAGCTCCCGGGCCTG
>JASLFY010000290.1 GCA_030150425.1 Yimella sp.
GACGATCCCGATCAGGCGTACGTAGCCGGCCGCGAGCGCCCCGATGACCGGACCGGCGACGAGCGCCCAGACCAGCAGGTTCGGCTCGTACGCGAACGTCGGAAGGTGCGGGTAGATGGGTGCGTTCGACAGACCGACCCAAGCGGTGACCGTCGCCGCGGCGGTGCAGGCGAGCGCCGGGAGCACGATCGGCAGGTTCACCGCGCCGACCAACACCTCGGCGGTGAACAGTGCGCCGCCGAGCGGCACGTTGTAGACGCAGGCGAATCCGGCGCCGGCGCCGCAGGCGACCAGCAGTCGCAACTGGGCCGGGGTGAGTCCCATCCGGCCGGCGATCACGTTCCCGGCCACTGCACCCATCAGCTTCGGTGCCGCCTCGCGGCCGATGGAGGCGCCGAGTCCGACGACGATCTCGGACAACACGGAGGTGCCGAGGCTGCGCCGGAAGGACAGCCGCCCCTCGCCGGTCCAGAGCACGTCGTCGACCTCGGACTTGCGCCCTGCGGTGTAGCGGCGCAGCAGGAACCAGCCGACGCCCGCGACGACGCCTGCGAGCAGCACCGGCCACAGGCGGTTCCAGGTGCTCGCCGCCGCGACCTTCGGCGCGAAGTCGGCGAAGTCGGTGGCGCCGAACGCCCACCAGGACACGAACTGCAGCAGCTTCATCAGTGCGACGCCGACCAGGCCGGTGACCACACCGGTCGCCACGACCGCGATCCAGAACCGGACGGTCAGCGCCGCGTCACCGTCGTGCGTGACGTTCGGCTGCATCATCGCCCCGCGCCCGGACGGCAGGCGGCGCTTGAGCAACGGCGCCGGGACCCGTTCGCGCTCGTGGCTCATGCGGCACAGCCTAGATCGTGGCGCCTGTCCCGTTGGTCGTGCTCGTGGGCAGCGCTGCGTAGATGTCGTCACCCACCGGCTCGAGCCACTCGTTGCGGACGTCCTTGCCGGGGGTGATGAAGGCGAGGTGGGAGAACCACGAGTCGGCCTTCGCGCCGTGCCAGTGCTTGGTGCCGGCCGGCACCCGGACGACTGTTCCGGGCTCCATGCTGATCGGGTCCGCACCGTCGGCCTGGTACCACCCGGAACCGGCGGTGCACACCAACACCTGGTCGCCGCCGCCGGCGGAGCCGTGGTGGATGTGCCAGTTGTTGCGGCAGCCCGGTTCGAACGAGATGTTGTTGACTGGGACACTCCCGGTCACCAGCGGCGCGTTGTAGCTCCGGCCGGTGAAGTACTGCGCGAAGGCGTCGTTCGGGTCTCCCAGGGGAAACATCTGCGGGAACGTCTGCTCGATGTCGGTCATCGTCAGTCCTTTCCGATGGCGGTGTGGTGATTGTCGCTCGGACATGGCGTCACGGCTGCGCGTCCTGCTCGTTCTCGTCGTCGATGATCTGCTGGAGCACCGCGGTGGCGCCCATTCCGTTCGGCCAGCCCGTGTAGAAGGCGAGCTGCAGCAACGCCTCCTTCAACTCCTCGTCGGTGACCCCGTTGCGCCGCGCGAAGCCGAGATGGAACTTCAGTTGGTCCAACTTGCCCAGCGCGGTGAGCGCCGAGATGGTGACCAGACTGCGGTCACGCTTGCTGAGGTCGGAGCGCTCCCAGACCTCGTCGAACAGCACCTTGTCGGTGTAGTGGACCATTCCGGGGGCGAAGTCGCCGAAGGCGTTCTGACCGCCGCTCCAGCCGGTGTTCTGGTTGTCGCTCATGCCAGTTCACTCACTTTCACGAGGGCCTTGATCGCGCGTCGCTCATCCATCGCGGCGTACGCCTCGGCAATGTTGTCCAGGTCGGTCGTCAGGTCGAAGACCTTGCCCGGGTTGATCTCCTGCGCCAGGACTGCCTTCAGCAGCTCCGGCTGGTAGTGGCGTGCCGGCGCCGGGCCGCCGCGCATGCCGACGTTCCGGAAGAAGGTTCCCTCGGCGTCCACCGCTGCGTCGTGGGGCACCCCGACGCGCCCGACGATCGCTCCCGCCTTGGCGACCGCGAACGCGGTCTCGGTGGACTCCTTGGTTCCGACACATTCCAGGACCGCGTCAGCGCCGTAGCCGTCCGTGAGGTCGCGCAACTGCTGCACGCCCTGCTCGCCGCGAACGGTGATGAGGTCGGTCGCGCCCCATTCGCGCGCCAGGGAGTGCCTGTCCTCGTGCGTGCTGCCCAGCACGATGATGCGAGCCGCGCCGAGCAGCTTCGCCGACAGAACGCCGGACAGGCCGACGGCTCCGTCACCGACGACGGCCACCGTGTCGCCGCGCTTCACACCGGCGCTGACTGCGGCGTGGTAGCCGGTGCTCATCACGTCGCTGAGCGCGAGCAGGGAGGCCATCGTCTCGTCGGAGAAGTCCGAGCCGGGAACCTTGACCAGGGTGCCGTCGGCGTACGGAACGCGTACGAACTCGGCCTGTCCCCCGTCGCCCTCGCCACCCTGGCCGAAGAAGCCGCCGTGGATGCACGCCGTCTGGAAACCGGCCGCACAGTTCTGGCAGGTGCCGTCGCTCCAGGAGAACGGAGCGATGACGAAGTCGCCGACCTGCAGGTCGTGTACGTCGGCACCCACCTCGTCGACGACGCCGATGAACTCGTGACCGACCGAGCCGTGGGGCAGGTCGGAGATTCCGCGGTAGAACCAGAGGTCCGATCCACAGACGCACGCCAGGACCACGCGTACGACGGCGTCGGTCGGGTCGGCGAGCGCCGGCTTGGGCCGCTCCTCGACCACGATCTGTCCCTTGCCCTTGAAGATTGCCGCCTTCATGTTCTCTGTCTCATTCCCTTCACGGACGCCGACAATCGGATACTCAATATCCGCTTGCTCCAACCTTAGCACTCAACCGGATATCAACTATCCGGTTGCTAGAGTGAGCGAATGCCATCGACTCCCGAACGTGGCCTGCGCAAGGACGCCGCACTCAACCGCGAGCGTCTGCTCGTCGCAGCGCGAGAACTCTTCGCCGAGCGTGGCCTCGGAGTCACCTTGAACGACATCGCCCATCACGCCGGCGTCGGCGTGGGCACCGCGTACCGCCGGTTCGCCAACAAGGCGGAGATCATCGACGCGCTCTTCGAGGAGCGACTGCAGGCCGTCGAGGCGGCGGCCCACGAGTTCCTCGCCGAACCGGACCCCTGGGCCGGACTGGCCGGCTATCTGGAACGAACCCTGCAGATGCAGTTCGGCGATCGCGGCCTGCACCAGATCCTCAGCGACCCGACGCTCAGCGACGAGCGGGTACGCGACGTACGACATCGCATCGCCCCGCTGACCGCACAGCTGGTCGAGCGCGCGAAGGCTGCAGGCGTGGTGCGAGCCGACCTCGCGCCGACCGACGTGATCTTCATCCAGGCGGCATTGGGTCCGATCATCGAGAGCACCCGGGAGGTCGCTCCGGATCTGTACCGCCGCTACCTCGCGCTCCTGCTGGACGGCATCCGCTCGCCTGGCGACACCTCGGACCCCCTGCCCGTGCCACCCCTGAATTCGGAGTCGACGCACGCGGCGATGACCAGCCGCCGTTAGCGTGCGCTCACGGCACGCCAGGCTGCGCGCTCAGTCAGGCTCTCGCCGCTCCAACGTGCGCAACACGAAGCGACACCAGCGCACGGTCTCCTGCTCGAACGCGATTCCGCGAGCGAGCGTGAAGTAGGCCCCGAGCTCCGACTCACCGGCGAGGTAGTCCTCCTCGCTGCGGCCGGCCAGGAAGTGCTCACGCCGGCGCCGGTATCCGGCCAACTTCGCCTGCGAATCGGCCAGCTGTGCACCGACGTTCGCCGCGATCGCCGTGACGTCCCCCCATCGCATCGCCTCGACCTGCACCAGCAGTTCGTCCCTGATCGCCGTCGGCCTGGGCGGGCGCATCGTGAACTCGCGCAATGCCGTACGCCCGTCGTCGGTCAGGGAGAACAGCCGCTTGTTCGGCCGCTTCGACT
>JASLFY010000300.1 GCA_030150425.1 Yimella sp.
GCGCCGCAGGATCCGCTGGTCGTCCGTCGCCGTCGTACGCGGGTTCGCGAGGCGGATGTGGGCGTCGAGCGGGATCGCCTGACCCTTCGGGTCGTCCGCGTACGCCGGTGCGTCGGTCTGCTTCGACCCGGACAGCGGCGCCCCGCTGTCGCGGCGCCGGCCGATGATCCGCTCCTGCTCGGAGATCGTGACCCGGTCCCAGAACTCCACCAGCATCCGGATCACCCTGACCACCTGGTAGCTGCCGCCCGCAGCCCAGTCGGGCTCACCCGCACCCTTCACCCACACCAGCGAATCGGCTTCCTTCGCAACAGGATTCGAGATGCCGTCGTGGAAGCCGAGCAGGTTGCGCGGCGCGCCGGTCGGCCGCGGCGGGTTGTTGAACCCGTCGATCCGCCAGCGCAACTGCAGACCGCCGCGGGTGTGCTTCAACAGGTCGCGCATCGCGTGGACAACGGTGTCGCGGTGGGGCGCGGCCAGCTGGATCAGCAGGTCGCCGCCGCAGCGCGCCGGGTCGAGGTCGTCGTCCGGGAAGGTGTCCATCGGCCGCAACCGCAGGGGCTTGCGCGCGCCGAGACCGAACCGGTCGTCGAACAGGCTCGACCCCACCCCGACGGTCACGGTCAGCCCGTCGCCGGGGATCACCGGGCCCAGGATTCCGCTGTCGGTCGGCGGCGCCGAGATGCCCGCCTGCGGCGGTGTGCCGCCGGCGGTCAGGAAGCGGGCCCGGTCTGTGAGGGTGCGCAACACCCCGGCCAACGCGCCGCGGTTCGCGGCGGTCACGTCGAGCGCGAGGAAGGCGGACGCGAGTTGCGGGGCCTCGAGCACCCCGGCCTGGTGGGCGCCGTGGAAGGCGACCGGGGCCGTACGCGGGCGGGCCGTGTCAGCGGTGGCACCGTCGGCCGCGGTCGCCGTGCCGAGAGCGGCGATCCCCGCACCCAGGGCGCCGCCGCGCAGGAAGGAGCGTCGTTCGAGGGTCATTGCACCTGCGCCAATCGGGGTTCGAGGATGGAGGCGACCGGCGCGAGCGACTCGGTCAGTGCGCTGAACGCGGCGTTCATCGACTGCCGCTTCGCGCGCGGGAGGCTGTTCAGCGGGGTCTCGCCGGACGGCAGCGTTGCCCGAGCCGTCGCGATCTGCCGCTGCAGCGCGGCGACGTCGACACCGCGGGTCGACAGCAGCGGCTGGAGCAGCTTGAGCACCGTGGTGGTGCCGTCGAGGTTCGCGCCCGCGGTCGCGGCGTTGGAGTGGCTGCCGAAGTCGGTCCGGCCGGTCAGTTCGAACTGCACCGTGTTCTCGACGATCTCGTGGGCCCGCAGGGTCACCTCGAGCGGCTCGACCTGCTGTCCGGCGAACTGCTGCGGGAGCGCCTTCACATCGGTCAGCAAGGTGTCGACCAGCGCGGTCGCGTCACCGCCGTTCCACAGCTTCCGCTCGATCGCGTGGAAGCCGGTCCAACCCGGATCCGACTCACCCTTCGGCAGCCCGGACGGCAGGCCGTTGATCTTCGTGTCGGCGTCGCCGAACGCGCCGTACGCCGCCCCGAGGCGTTCGTACGTCAGGTGGGCGGTGAGCCAATCGCGTTGCGCCGCAGCGCGATCGCCCTTGCGTACGTCGGTCTGCAGGGTCGTCACCTGGCGGGTCAGCGTCGGCAGTTGGCCGGTGACGTACTTCTGGTAGCCAAGAGTGGCCGGCAGCAGGTCGGCCTGGGTGACGGGCAGGACCCCGACCGCGGGGTGCGCGGTGTGACCGGTGACGGTGACCGGTCGGCTCGCGACCGTCGCCTCGTCCTCCATCGCGCAGTGGAAGGTGTACGACCCCGGCCCGAGCTCGATCGGGAGCTCGGCGGTGGTGCCGGCCGCGAGGTTGTCGATCTCGCCGTAGACCTTCCCGGCGGCGTCGGCCAGGTAGACCTCGCCGCCGCGGCTGTCGGTGTTGTGCAGCTCGAAGGTCTGCTGCCCCGCGTGGCCTGCGGTCCAGCCGCGACCGCAGGCGTCGACCGAGACCTGGACGGTGGTCGGCGCGGAGCCGCTCGTCGCGCCCGCCGTGGCGGTCGTGGCGGCCGCGACGCCGTGGTGACCGCCGCCGGTGCACCCGGCGAGCAGGGCGACGCCGATCAGACTGACGCCGAGCACGCCGAACGGCGTACGGGTCGAACGGGGCATGCGGGCAACCTTCCGGGAGGACGATCGCTCACCCTGCCCCCGGTCGGCGAACAGCAGGTGAACGGTCTCAGTTCTGCCCGGGGTAACCCTGCGGGTTCTGCTGGTTCGGCTGGGCCTGCTGCTGCGGGTAGTTCTGCTGCTGCGGCATCGGGTTCGGCGCCTGCTGCTGTTGCTCCAGCTGCGGGTAGCCGGTCGCCTCGGTCGACCGAGGCTCGACCGGGTTGCCGGCGTCGGGCATGGTGTAGCCCCCGGGACCACCGGCGGTTCCGCCGGGGCCGGTGCCGAAGTTCACGTTCGGGGCGTTGCGCTCGGCGCCGTCGGCCTCGAAGTACTCCGCACGGGCGACACCCGCCGGGCCGGCCATGAACTTGGTCGGGATCGACTCGATCTTGGTGTTCAGCTCGCGGACGACCGCGTTGTAGTAGCGGCGGCCCGAGGCGATGCGGTCCTCGGTGGAGGAGAGCTCCTGCTGCAGCCCGAGGAAGTTGGTGTTGGACTTCAGGTCCGGGTAGGCCTCGGCGACCGCCATCAACCGGCCGAGCGCCTGGGTCAGCTGACCCTCGTTCGCCGCCGCGGCAGCCGGGTTACCGCCGCCGTTGATCGCCGCGCTGCGGGCGCGCAGCACCTCGTCGAGGGTCTGCCGTTCGTGCTGGGCGTAGCCCTTCACGGTCTCGATCAGGTTCGGGATCAGATCGTGGCGACGCTTCAGCTCGACGTCGATCTGGTGCCACGCCTCCTGCACCTGGTTGCGCAGTTTGACCAGGCCGTTGTACATCGAGATGCCCAGCACGACGAGCAGCACGATGATGACCAGGAGCACGATCCAGAACCACATGGCGGTTGTTCCCTCCGGTTTGTCGACTGCCGACAACCCTAACCGGGCCTACGCGCCCAGGTAGTTCTGCACGACCAGATCGGCCAATCGCGGGTCGGCGCCGAGCGGTGCGGTGACGCCGACCGCGCCGGTCGCGTCGCGCTCCAGCTTCCGCTGGAAGAACCCGGGACCGATCAGGTACGACGCCACGTACGCCCCGGGGACCGTGGCGACGGCCTCGGCGACCGACGGTTGGGCGGCGGCGAGGTAGCCGAGCTCGACCGGCCCGGCCCACCGCTGCGCCAGCAGTTCGCGCATGGCCTCGGCGTCGTCGCGCGCAGCCGGCCGGGACGATCCGGCGACGGCCAGGACGACCGGTCCATCCGCGGCGGTGCCCGCCTCGCGCAGCCGGTCGGCCAGGACCCCGGCGAGCACCGGGTGCGGGCCGAGTTGTCCGGTCGAGCGGGCGTTGGCGTGCCGCTCCACCGCTCGCGCCACGTCGACCTCGACATGGAATCCGTACGACAGCAGCAACGGCACCACGGTGACCGAGTCATGTTGCGCAGCAAGGTCGTTCACGACGTCCGGGAGCTCGGGGCGCTGCACGTCGACGTACGCATCGGTCACGTGGACCGCCGGGAGGAGACGGGCGACCTGCGCGGTGATGTCCCGGACGACCTGCTGACCGTCGGGGTCGTCGGTGCCGTGGGCGCAGACGATCAGGGCGTCGGTCACCAGTCGACCGCCAGGCGGTAGCCGCGCTTGACGACGGTGGTGACCAGGTCGCGATCGGGTACGGCGTCACGCAGCCGGGCGACCGCGACCTCGGCGGCGTGCGCATCGACGCCGGCGCCGGGCAGAGCCGCGAGGATCTGGTCCCGGGTGACCACGGCGCCACGGGCCTCCGCGAGCAACCGCAACACGGCGAGGCCGGCCGGCGGCAACGCCAGCGGGTGTCCGTCGAGCAGCGCGGCGTTGCGCAGGACCCGCAACTCCCCCGCTGTGGTCGGCACGGCGACCGCCCGGCGTACGGCGAGTTCGGCGACCAGCACCCTGACCAGCGCACCCAGCCGGAACCGGTCGGGCACCAGCGGGTCGATCCCGCGCTCGCGCAACGGGCCGGCGGTGATGTCACCGACGACCGCCGCGACCACACCACGCGGCTCGCGCAACGCGTCGAAGCAGGCGTCCTGCAGTCCGGCGTCGCGGGCGGCGTTCAGGAAGGCGACAACCCCGGGTGCCGAGGTGAACACGATCGCATCGCACTCACGCCGGGCGAGGGCGGTCACCGAGCGGTCGACCGCCCGCGGGTCGGGCGCCGGTCCCCAGCGGTAGACGACCAGCGACACCACGTCGGCGCCCGCCTGCGCCAGCGCCTCGTCGACGCCGTCGGCTCCGCTGCCGTGATGTTGTACGGCGACCCGCCGCCCGGCGATGCCCTCCGCCAGCAGAAACTCCTGCACCTCGGCGTTGGTCTCCGACTCGGCCACCCAGTCCGGGACGAATCCCGCGGCCTGGATCGCGCCGCGCGACTTCGGGCCGCGGGCGACGATCCGGGCGGCGGAGAGCACGTCCGCGAGCGGACCGGCCAGACCCGCCGCGTCCGCGGCCTCCATCCACCCGGTGAACCCGACGCCGGTGGTCACGACCACCACGTCCGGTGGGGTCTCGATGAGTTCGCGGGTGCGGGCCGTCAGCGCGAGGTCGTCGACATGGGGGATCACACTCAGCACCGGCGCGTGGTCGACCCTGGCTCCCCGGCGTTCCAGGGCCGCGCCGAGTTCTGCGCTGCGCCGCTGGGCGGTGACCACTATCCGCGCTCCGGCCAGCTGACCCGGCTCAGCCATGGTCGTCGACGAGTTGCCCGACCACGTCGCCGATGACGATGACCGAGGGGTTGCCGACCCCGGCGGTCAGCACCTGCTCGGTGATGTCGCCGAGCGTGCCGCGCACCACGCGCTGCCGGTCGGAGTAGGCCCGGTGGATCACCGCGACCGGGGTCGCTGCGTCCTTGCCGGCGCGGACGAGGTTGGCGCACAGTTCGGCCAGCCGGCCCATACCCATCAGCACCACGATGGTGTGCGGCCACTGCGCCAGCAGGTCGGGCGAGACCTCGTCGTGGCCGGAGATGGTCAGCACCCCGCTCGCGACGCCGCGGTGGGTGACCGGAACCAGCCCGGCCAGCGGTGCAGCGAACGCCGAGCTGACGCCGGGAACGACCTCGACCTCGACTCCCGCCTCACGGCAGGCGATCCACTCCTCGCCACCGCGACCCAGCAGGAACGGGTCGCCGCCCTTGAGCCGTACGACGTACTGACCGCGGCGCGCGCGCTCGACCAGGATCGCGTTGATCTCGTGCTGCGGCACCGGGTGGTGGTACGGCGTCTTGCCGACGTCGATGATCTCGGCGCGGGTGGCCAGCCGCCGCACCAGTCCCAGCGGCGCGAGCCGGTCGGTGACGACGACGTCGGCCTTGGCCAGCTCGCGGCGGCCGCGGACGGTGATCAGGTCGTCGGCACCGGGCCCGCCGCCGACCAGC
>JASLFY010000304.1 GCA_030150425.1 Yimella sp.
CTAAGCGGGAAGCACGCTTCAAGATGAGGTTTCCATGGACTTCGGTTCGTGAGGCTCCCAGTAGACTACTGGGTTGATAGGCCGGATGTGGAAGCACAGTAATGTGTGGAGCTGACCGGTACTAATAAGCCGACAACTTACTAAACACTTTTACAGGACTTCTGTGGTTTGTTTCGCGTCTACTATGCGATATCTGAGACAACACACCAGGTTGCCTTGGTTGATATGTTTCATAGAGTTACGGCGGTCATAGCGGAGTGGGAAACGCCCGGTTACATTCCGAACCCGGAAGCTAAGCCCTTCAGCGCCGATGGTACTGCACTGGTGACGGTGTGGGAGAGTAGGACGCCGCCGGACACACATTCCCGTAGGGGCCACCGCAAGGTGGCCCCTACGTTCTTTTGTGCGCACTTTCTGTAACCTTGCAGGCAGCTGACTTACGGTCGGTTCGTCGGGGGAGTTCCGGACGGAACTGTGAAGCAGAGTTGAGGAAGTGTTGGCATGGGCCGGTTGCTGCAAGGCAGCTTCAATCAGTTCGGAGGTCCGAGCGACAACCAGCGTCCCGCACGGCCGTGGCGAGAGAGCGTGGCCGTCTGGCTGGGCCGGCTGTTGCTGGTCGCCGCCGCGTGGTCGTTCCTGACCGCACTCTTCCGGTTCAAGATCTTCGGTCTCGCAGTGGCCGACGCTCTCTCCCTGTTGGGCATCCCCTCGGAGCCGAGCCTTTTCGTCGCCGTACTGACCTTGGCGTTGGCCGGCGCCGTACGTCGTCGGTCCCGAGCCGCACACACCGTGGTTCTCGTCCTGATGGTGCTGAGCATCATCGCCACCGCCGGGATCGTGCTCGAGGCGTGGCTGAACCCGTCCGTGCTCTCGGTCGAACACCGGTTGCGTGGCTTCGCCGGTGAATATCTCGACCTGCGTATCGGTGTCGCCTTCAACCTGGTCGCCCTTGCCCTGCAGATCTGCTCGCTCGCCCTGGTCGCCGCGGCTCGACCCCGGTTCCCGGCGCGGCTGCAACATGGCAGCCTGCGACTCGGTGCGCTGGTGTTGGCCGCCGGCCTTGCGCTGTCGGCCGTGGTTGCCTTCTGTTTGAGCACCGTCTTCCCGGGCCGACTGCACGACATGGGGGAGCGCTGGCGGTGGAGTCTGCGCTCGGCTTTCGGTCTGGAAACGACTCCCGGAACCCCGTACCTCGGTGACCACACCGGTCCGCACTGGGTCTACGCCCTCGCCGGCCTGATCAGCGCGGCGGCATTCGTCCTCGCTCTGCTGGTGGTGTGGCGCTCGGGTCGTGGCGCGGGTCTGCAGACCGCGAGTGACGAGTTGGCCGTACGGCGGTTGCTGTTGCAGCACGGTGAAGAGGACTCCCTCGGCTACTTCGCCACCCGGCGGGACAAGGCCGCTGTGTTCTCCCCGGACGGGCGTGCGGTGCTGACGTACCGCAACGAGGGGAGCGTGAGCGTCGCCTCCGCGGACCCGATCGGTGACCGTGACGCGTGGCCGGCTGCGATCGAGGCGTGGCGTACGCAGTGCCGTGACCTCGGCCTCTACTGCGCCGTGCTGTCGAGCAGCGAGGAAGGAACCCGCCACTACCAGGCCGCCGGCCTGCGTGCTTTCGCCCTTGGCGACGAGGCGATCATCGACGCCGACCGGTTCAGCCTGCGCGGGCGGTCGATGCGCCCGGTGCGGCAGGCGGTCACCCGGATCAGCCGGGCCGGCTACACGGCCGAGGTGCGCCGGCACAGCGACGTGCCCGCCGACGAGCTCGCGGAGATCGAGCGCTTGGCGGAAGCCTGGCGCGGGGAGGAGACCGAGCGCGGCTTCTCCATGGCGCTCAACCGACTGGGTGATCCGACCGACGGACGATGCGTGTTGATCACCGCCCGGGACCGCGACGGGAAGATCCGCGGATTCCTGTCGTTCGTGCCGTGGGGCGTGGGCGGTGTCTCGCTCGACCTGATGCGTCGTGACCGTGACGCCGAGAACGGACTCAACGAGTTCCTGGTCGCCAAGTTGCTGGAGCTCGGGGGTGAGCTCGGCATCCGTCGCGTCTCCCTCAACTTCGCCGTGTTCCGCAACGTGTTCAGCAGCGCCGACCAGGTCGGCGCCGGTCCGGTCACCAAGGTGACCGACGCCGCGTTGTCGTTCGCCTCGCGCTTCTACCAACTCGAGACGCTGTACCGCTCGAACGACAAGTACCGCCCGGACTGGGTGCCGCGGCTGCTCTGCTACGACCCCGCGCTGACCGTGGCCCGCGCGGGCCTTGCGATGGGTGTCGCCGAGGGCTTCGTGAAGCCGATCGGTCCTCGCTTCCTGATCGGCCCGCGCCCGTCGGAGGACCAGCATCCGCGGCCCGAGGCCGACTTCGTCGCGCAGGTGAAGCAGCAGGAGGCGGAGCTGCTGCTGCCCGAGCCGACCGGCGTACGACTCAGCGAGCAGGCCCGTGGCCGGCGCCGCACTCTCGACCGGCTGCGCGAGAGCGGCCGGGACGGATTCCCCGCGTCGGTGCCGCGTACCCACCGCGTCGCCGACGTGGTCGCCGCGCACACCGGCCTGGCACCGGACACGGTGACCGACTCGACCGTCGCGATCACCGGTCGGATCCGGGCGCTGCGCGACCTCGGTGGCGTCAGCTTCGCGGTCCTCGACGACGAGGGCCACCGCATCCAGGTGCTCGTCACGGCCGACGGTTCGCCGGCGGCGGTGCGGGCGGCGTGGCGGGCGTACGTCGACCTCGGTGACCTGGTCAGCGTCACCGGCACGGTCGCGACCTCACGCACCGGCGAGTTGTCAGTGCTGCTGGCCGACTGGCGGATGGCCGCGAAGTGCCTGACGCCGCTGCCCGCTCCGGGCACCCGGCTGAGCGACGACGTACGCGCGCGGAACCGGTCGTTGGACCTGCTGGTGAACCCCGACTCGGTGGAGGCGCTGCGCCGGCGGTCGGCCGGGGTGCGGGCGATCCGCGAGGTGTTCGCCGACCGCGGGTTCACCGAGGTCGAGACCCCGATGCTGCAGGCGGTGCACGGTGGCGCCACCGCGCGTCCGTTCAAGACGCACATCAACGCGTACAACATGGGGCTCTACCTGCGCATCGCGCCGGAGCTCTACCTGAAGCGGCTCGCCGTCGGCGGGATGCAGCGGATCTTCGAACTGAACCGCAACTTCCGCAACGAGGGCGCCGACGCCACGCACAACCCGGAGTTCACCTCCTGCGAGGCGTACGAGGCGTACGGCGACTACGACACCATGCGCGAACTGATGCGTGAGACCGTGCTGCGCACCGCGATCGCGGTCAACGGTCGCCCGGTCGCGCTGCGGCGCACCGAGTCCGGCGTCGAGGAGATCGACCTGGACCAGCCGTGGCCGGTGGTGAAGGTGCACGACGCCGTGTCCGACGTGGTCGGCGAACCCGTCACGACCGCCTCGACGCTGGCCGACCTGAGCCGGATCTGCGCCGCCCACCAGGTGGCGGTTCCGGCCGGGGCGAGCGCCGGTCACCTGGTGATGCGGTTGTACGAGGCGCTGGTGGAGAAGCAGACCACCTTCCCGACCTTCTACCAGGACTTCCCGATCGAGGTGCAGCCGTTGGCCCGCCCGGGGCGCGACGACCCGCGGGTCGCCGAGCAGTGGGACCTGGTGGCGTTCGGGGCGGAGCTGGGCACCGCGTACAGCGAGTTGATCGACCCGATCGACCAGCGGGAGCGGCTCACCCGGCAGTCGCTCGCCGCGGCGGCCGGAGACCCGGAGGCGATGGAGCTGGACGAGTCGTTCCTGGGCGCACTCGAGCTCGGCATGCCGCCGACCGGTGGGCTCGGCTTCGGTGTGGACCGGTTGATCATGCTGTTGCTCGGCGCGAGCAGCATCAAGACCACCCTCGCCTTCCCGTTCGTCCGCCCGGCCGGCGCCGACGACTGACCGCCCCCACCCCGCAAACGCTACGGCTGTCGCCAGACGCTGCAGGTACACCTGCAGCGTCTGCGCACAAGTGCAGCGTTTGCGGGGAATGGTTCAGCGGAAGTCGCGGGAGGTGGTCCGGACGGACACGGTGAGGTGTTCCAGCCGGTCGGCGAGCAGGTTGACGATGTTCTCCGGTGACCGCTCGAGGATCCCGCGGATGACCATCGCCGGGGAGGCGCGGGCGATCCGCCGGTAGCGGTGCCAGACGCCCTGGCTGACGATGACGTTGAGCAGGCCGGTCTCGTCCTCCAGGTTCAGGAAGGTGATGCCACCGGCGGTCGATGGGCGCTGCCGGTGGGTGACCACCCCGGCCACCTCGACCCGCCGCCCGGACTCCACCTGCAGACAACTGGAGATCGGTCGGATCCCCCTGGTGTGCAACGACGCTCGTACGTGACGCAGCGGGTGGTCGGCCGGGCTGATCCCCGTCGAGCGCAGGTCGTGCTGCAGGATCTCACCGCTGGTCAGCAGTGGCAGCAGCGGCGGTTGGTAGGGGACGTGCAGTTCGAGTTGTCCCTGGCGGACGGTGGCCGCCTCGGCCGAACGCCACAGGGCGTCGCGGCGGGAGCCGGCGATGCAGTCCAGGGCGCCGGAGAGGGCCAGCGCTTCC
>JASLFY010000317.1 GCA_030150425.1 Yimella sp.
GTGTCGAGCCGGTCGCCGATCATGACCGTGGTCTCGGAGTGGGCCTCGATCCGGTTCAGCGCGCTGCGCATCATCAGCGGGTTCGGTTTGCCGACGTAGTACGGCTCGACGCCGGTCGCCTTGGTGATCAGCGCGGCCACCGCACCGGTCGCCGGGAGGGTGCCGTCGGGCGACGGTCCGCTCGCGTCCGGGTTCGTCGCGATGAACCGCGCGCCGTTCTCGATCAACCGGATCGCGCGGGTGATCGCCTCGAACGAGTAGGTGCGGGTCTCCCCCAGCACGACGTAGTCGGGGCTCCGGTTCGACATGACGTAGCCGATGTCGTGGACCGCGGTGGTCAGACCGGCCTCGCCGACGACGTACGCCGAACCGCCGGAGCGCTGGTCTTCCAGGAACTGCGCGGTGGCGAGCGCCGACGTCCAGATCGCGGCCTCGGGGATGTCGATCCCGCTGGCGTGCAGTCGTGCTCGCAGGTCCCGCGGCGTGAAGATCGAGTTGTTGGTCAGCACCAGGAACTTGCGCCCGGTCTGCTGCAGTCGCTCGATGAACTCCGCCGCACCGGGGATGGCGTGTTCCTCATGGACCAGGACCCCGTCCATGTCGGTCAGCCAGGACTCGACGGGTTTGCGGTTCGTCATGGGTCCATTATCGCGGAGAGGGGGCGACGCCCTCGAACGACGCCACCGCTGCCCTGATGGCGTCGATGAAACGTTGCTCGGAGAACCCCTCGGCGTGGTCGGCGACGACTGCGCGCGACAGGGGGCGCTCGTGAAGTCGGCGCACCGCCTGTGCGATCGCACCCGCCGAGGGAACGTCGAAGAAGTAGCCCGTGACGCCGTCGAGAACGGTGTCGAGGTAGCCGCCGGCGTGCAGTGCGAGCGTCGGGGTTCCGAACGCAGCGGCTTCGACCACAGTCAGACCGAAGTCCTCGTGACTGGGAGCGACGAGCGCCTTGGCGTGGGCGTACAACCAGCGCAGTTGGGCGTCCGAGACCCCCTGCAACAGCATGGCCCGCTCCCCCATCTGCGCCCGAAGCGAATCCGCGAGCGGGCCGCGGCCGACCACCACGAGGCGCTCCTGCGGCAGATGCTCGAACGCCTCGACCGCCCGCTCGACGTTCTTGTACGGCAGCAGCCGGGAGACCAGCAGGTGGAAGTCGGGCCAGTCGGAAACCGGCTCGACCGGCTCGCGCTCGCCCGCCAGGTCGACGGTGTGCGGCGGGTGGAGCACGTCGGCGTCAACGCCGTACGCCTCCTTCACTCGCTCCTGCACGACGTGGGAGTTCACCAGATAACGGTCGGCGGTGGCTGCCGCGCGCTCGTCCCACCGTCGCAACGGCGGGGTGAGGGCTGTCAGCGCCGGCCGGATCAGCCCGGCGCGATCTCCCAGATACTCCTCCGGCCGGTAGAGCCAGCGCGCCGGAGCGTGGCAGTAGACCAGCTTGCGGCCAGTGGTGTTGAAGCCGTGGGCCCAGCCGGACGACGACGCGACGACGACGTCGGCGTCGATGTGGATCCGGTTCGCCACTCCGGCCAACACCGGAAGTGCAGCACGATGATTGTTGCGCAGCAACGGGATTCGATTGATCGGCGCGGGCCGCACGTCGACGTCGCCGAACTCCGGGAAGGTCGACTCCGGCGCGAAGAGAGTCGTGTGGACCGGCGCCCCCGGGAAAGCCTTCAACAACGACAGAACGACGCGTTCGGCACCGCCGAACTGCGTCAGGTAGTCGTGGGCGATAGCGACCTTCATGATTTTGAAGTATCGCTCATCGAATTGAATCGTGCGCCGAAGTGCTGCAACGCGCTCACGACGAGCACGGCCACCAGCACCGACCCGACCGTGTCGCTGGCGCGGTGGACCAGGAGCAGCGTGTTGCCCGCCGCCGCTGTGCCGATCAGGACGACACAGATCGCCGTGGTCGAGCGGTCCGCCGTCCGGTCGAGCAGCACGGCCACAAGCGGCGTGGCAGCGAGCGCCACATGGGTCGACGGGAAGCTGTTGATGGGAAACCCGCCGTGTTCTCCGAGGTAGGGACGTGGAAGGACCTCCCGCAGGGCGTACGCCGCCCCGACGGCGAGCACCCACGCCACCACCGCCACCAGCGCGGTCCGCGGCCGTCGGTGGACCAGGACGTGGACCAGCAGCACGATCCCGGCCACCACGGGCAGGGCGGTCCGCACGAAATCGCTGACGGTGCGGGCGAATCCGGCCGGCAGCCGCTGCCCCGCCGCCCACAGCTCGTTGTCGAGTTGCTGACCGAACGGGGTGCAGACGCCCACCAGGTAGACCACCACCAGCAGCACGGCTACGACGACGGTCCGGCGACCGGTCAGCCCGTCCGTCATGGTCGGTGCAGCGCCGCCACGACGGCCGCGGCCGGCTCCTGCGCCGTCCGGTGCCACGCGTCCGTCGGTTCGGTGCCCCACGGCGACAGCCGGTAACGCCGCCAGAAGTCACGCACCCAGGCCGGCGGCGCGGGGTGCATCACCCACGCCGGGAGTCCGCGATGGGCGGCCTCGAGAGTGCCGGTGCTGAAGATGCTGACCACCGGGCGGCCGAGGTCGAGCACCGAACCGCCCGAACTCTCGAAGGTGATCCCGCCGCGCCGCATCACGGCGTGCATCGCCCGCGACACCGCGTCGGTCTCGTTCGGGTGCGGTCGGTAGTCGACGTCGTGGCGGCGGGCGAAGTCCCAGTACGCACGGAAGGTCTGCTGGCGCGGAAGTTCCGTGCCGTGCAGTTGACCGAGCAGGACCGGCCGGTCGTCGGTGAGGGTCAGCGCCGGCTGCCGGGTCGCATTCCAGAGCAGTTGCGACCCGACGACCTCGGTGGTGACGTCGGATCGCCCGCCGGCCCAGTACGCCGCGTCCTCGTCCGTCCACGCCAG
>JASLFY010000324.1 GCA_030150425.1 Yimella sp.
GTCGAGGGCTGCGGGTTCCTCGGACGCCGGGGTCACACCGTCACCAGCGGACGCAGGCGCTCCAGCGCCTTGTCGCCGATCCCGCTGACCTCCCCCAGCTCGTCGACCGACGTGAAGCGCCCGTTCGTCTGCCGCCACTGCAGGATGCGTTCGGCCAGCACGGGTCCGACCCCCGGCAGTCCGTCGAGCGCGGCCGCGTCGGCCGTGTTCAGGTTCACCGGGCCGGCGGCCGGAGCGTCCGCCGAGGTGCCTCCCGTCCCTGCACCGCCACCTCCGGCGACAGTGGGCGGGCTGGGCGCCAGCGTCTCGCCCGGCTTCGGCACCCGCACCTGCTCACCGTCGCCGAGGACCCGCGCCAGGTTGACGGCGTCGAGATCGGCGCCGGGCAGTGCGCCGCCCGCGGCCTTGATCGCGTCGATCACCCGGGCACCCGACCGGAGGGTCACCACCCCCGGATGGCGCACCTGCCCGACGACGTGGACCTCGACGCCACCCGCGGACTGGGTCGCTCCCACGCCGCCGACGGCGCGCGCCGTCGCACCGGCGCTGCCCGTCGCCGAGGCGGTGCTGCTCGCTGCCCGGCTTCCGGTCGCCGACGTGGTCGGCGGGTCCGCGAGCGGGACCGGCTGGTGGGCCCGCCCCGAGGTCCACACACGCACCGCGAGCACCATGGCGACGACCACCACGACCAGCAGGGCACCGATCAGGGCGGCGCGGGCCGGATGCGCCTCGACCGCCGTGTCACCCAGCGGCGAGCGGAACAACGGCGCATGGGGTCGTACGTCGCGCCCGGGCAGCCCGCGCGCCCGCCGGTCCGCGCGTGACACAGGCTCCTCGTCCGGTAGATCGTCGTCCAGCGGTTCGTCGTCGAACTCGTCCGGGTCCCTCGAAGGAGGTCGCGAGTCACCGGCGAAGCCGAGGTCGGCCAGGCCCCCGGTCGCCGGTTCGGCACGATGGAAACGGTGCAGCAGCGGGCGCCGGTCGACCAGGTCGTCCTCCTGCGGCACCCAGGCGCGCCGCCGCCCCTCCTGGAGCTCGGCGAGCAGGGTGGCGAGACGGTCGGGCTGGTCGGTGGAACGTGCCATGTCGGCACGCTAGGCGCGCCGCGGAAACCGTGCCGGCGGCCGAGACCGAGCCTGTGGATGACCGCCGCTCGGCGTCCGCCGGGACCGGCGGTTGTGCAGAACTCAGTCGGCGACGTCGAGGTCGCTGCCCAGCGACGGGTGCGGCGAGACCACCACGGCGAGGGTGCCCGGGCCGACGTGGGCACCGACGGCCGCGCCCAGTTCGCCGACGACCGCTCGGCGCAGGTTCGGCACGCTGTCGGCCAACTGCTCGACCAGCGTCTCCGCCCGGTCCAGCGCCTCCAGGTGTTGTACGGCGACATCCACGCCGGTTTCGTCACCGCCCTGGGCGATCTCGGCAGCTGCGCCCTCGGCGAGGGCGGCCAGTCGGGCCAGCGCCCGCCCGGTCGTACGGACCTTCTCCAGCGGCTCGATGTGGCCGCCGGAGAAGGTGAGCAACGGCTTGATCGACAGCGCCGACCCGAAGAACGCCGACGCCTTGCCGATCCGGCCACCACGGCGCAGGTGGTCGAGCGAGTCGACGTAGAAGTAGACCCGGCCGGCCGTCGCCTGCTCCCGGGCCGCCGCGGCGACCTCGGCGACGGAACCACCGCGGTCGGCGACCCGCTTGGCGGCCAGGACCGCGAAGCCCAACGCCATGCCCACCGACGCCGAGTCGACGACCTCGATCGGCACGCCGCACTCCGCGGCGGCGATCTCGGCCGAGCTGAGGGTGGCCGACATCTGACCGGAGAGGTGGACCGAAACGATGCCGGTCGCACCACGGGCGACGAGGTCCTCGTACACCTGCAGGAAGGCACCCGGCGAGGGCCGGGACGTCGTGACCGTACGGTGCTCGCGCAGTGCCGTCGCCAACGCGGCGCCGCTCATGTCGACGCCCTCGTCGTGGGAGACGCCGTCGACCGCGACGTGCAGCGGTACGACCGCGATCCGCCCGCGCCCCGCCACCTCGGGCGGCAGGGCTGCGGACGAGTCGGTGACGACCGCGACCGTCATCGGATCAGCCGACGACCAGGTTGACCAGCTTCGGCGCGCGGACGATCACCTTGCGCACCTGCTTGTCACCGATCGCGGCCTGCACCTTCTCGCTGGCCAGCGCGGCCTGCTCCAGGTCGGCGTCGCTGATGTCGGCGGCGACCTCCAGCCGGTCGCGGACCTTGCCCAGCACCTGCACGACGCAGGTGACGGTGTCGTCCTTGACGAGCGCCGGGTCGGCCTCGGGGAAGGTCGCGTGGCTGATCGTCTGCTCGTGGCCCAGACGCAGCCACAGTTCCTCGGCGAGGTGCGGCGCCAGCGGCGCGACCATCTGGACCAGCGGTTCGACGATCGACCGCGGGGCGGCCGGCAGCCGGGTCAGCGCGTTGTTCAGTTCGATCATCTTGGCCACCGCGGTGTTGAAGCTCAGCGCTTCGTAGTCCCGCCGTACGCCGTCAATCGTCTTGTGCAGCAACCGGGTGGTGGCGTCGTCGGCCGCGTCGTCGGTGACTCGCAGGTCGCCGGTCTCCTCGTCGACCACATTGCGCCACAGGCGCTGCAGGAAGCGCTGCGAACCGACGACCGCGCGGGTCTCCCACGGGCGCGACTGGTCCAGCGGCCCCATCGACATCTCGTAGACGCGGAAGGTGTCGGCGCCGTACTCGGCGCACATCTCGTCGGGGGTGACGACGTTCTTCAGCGACTTGCCCATCTTGCCGTACTCGCGGCTGACGGCTTCGCCGTTCCAGGTGTACGTGGTGGTGTCGCCGTCGACGTGCTCGACGACCTCCGCGGCCGGAACCGGTTGGCCACGGTGGTCGCGGAAGGCGTACGCCTGCACGTAACCGTGGATGAACAGCCGGCGGAACGGCTCCTCGCTGGAGACGTGGCCCAGGTCGAACAGGACCTTGTGCCAGAAGCGGGAGTACAGCAGGTGCAGCACGGCGTGCTCGGCACCACCGATGTACAGGTCCACACCGCCGGTGTCGTTCGCGCGCCCCTCGCCCTCACCACGGCCGGGGCCCATCCAGTAACGCTCGACCTCGGGGTCGACGAACGCGGAGCCGTTGTGCGAGTCGGTGTAGCGCAGTTCGTACCAGCAGGAACCCGCCCAGTTCGGCATGGTGTCGGTCTCGCGGCGGTACTTCTTCGGCCCGTCGCCCAGGTCGAGTTCGACCTCGACCCAGTCGGTCGCGCGGGACAGCGGCGCCTGCGGCATCGACTGCGCGTCGTGCGGGTCGTACGTCTTCGGCGAGTAGTCGGCGACCTCGGGCAGTTCGACCGGCAGTTGGTCGGCCGGGACCGCGTGGGCGACGCCGTCCTCGTCGTAGACGATCGGGAACGGCTCGCCCCAGTAACGCTGCCGGCTGAACAGCCAGTCGCGCAGCTTGTAGGTGACGGTGCCGGTGCCGGTCCCCTGAGCCTCCAGGAACGCGATGACCTCGTCCTTGGCGGACTCGATGTCCTTGCCGTCCAACGAGATTCGCTCGTTGGTGGAGTTGATCTTCACGCCGGTGCCGGTGAACGGGGTGTCCTCGTCGTGACCCTCGGTCGGCTGCACGGTGCGCAGGTACGGCAGGTCGTAGGCCTTGGCGAAGTCCCAGTCGCGGCCGTCCTCGGCCGGGACGGCCATGATCGCGCCGGTGCCGTAGCCCATCAGCACGTAGTCGGCGACGAAGACCGGCACCTGCGCGCCGCTGACCGGGTTGGTCGCGAACGCACCGGTGAACACGCCCGTCTTGGACTTGTCGTCGGTCTGCCGCTCCAGCTCGGACTTGCGCGAGGCGGCCAGTCGGTACGCCTCGACCGCGGCGCGCGGGTCGGCGGCGCCGCCGGTCCACGCCGGCCTGGTGCCCTCCGGCCACGCGGCCGGCACGATCGTGTCGACCAGCGGGTGCTCCGGCGCGATGACCATGAAGGTGGCGCCGAAGATGGTGTCCGGGCGGGTGGTGAACACCTCGATCTCGTCGTCGCCCAGCGGGAAACGGACGGACGCGCCGTGCGAACGGCCGATCCAGTTGCGCTGCATCGCCTTGATCGACTCGGGCCAGTCGACCCGGTCCAGGTCGTCGGTCAGCCGGTCGGCGTACGCGGTGATCCGCATCATCCACTGCGCCAGGTTGCGACGGAAGACGGGCATGTCGCCGCGCTCGGTCAGGCCCTCGTTGGTGACCTCCTCGTTGGCCACGACGGTGCCCAGACCGGGCGCCCAGTTGACCGGCACCGTCGTGGCCAACGGGGAGGTCACCAACGAGGGCCTGACCGAGCGCGGCGACATGCCCGTCTTCCGTCGCAACCTGGCGCAGTGGATGATGCGGATCACCGCGTACGCCGACC
>JASLFY010000343.1 GCA_030150425.1 Yimella sp.
TACGTCCACCAGGGCTTCGGCCAGCTCACCGTCGCGACCTTCCTCACCCTGGTGGTCGTCGGCCTCGCCACCCGGAAAGCGCCGCAGGAGTCGGCGGGCGACCGGTCGGTGCTGCGCGTCGCGCTGGGCGTCCTCTGCCTGCTCACGCTCGCCGTCGTCGCGTCGGCGCTGTACCGGATGAGCCTCTACCAGGACGCGTACGGCTACACCGTGCTGCGCCTGTTCGTCGACGGCTTCGAGCTGTGGCTCGGGTTGGTCGTCCTGTTCACCCTCGTGTCGGTCGCCCGGTTGCGCGGGGGGTGGCTGCCGCGCGCGGCGCTGCTGTCCGGCGCGATCTTCTTCCTCGGCTTCGGCCTCATCGGACCCGACGCGTGGGTCGCCGGTCAGAACATCGACCGCTTCCACGCCACCGGCAAGCTCGACACCGCTTACCTGTCGACGCTCGGCCCGGACGCGGTGCCGGTCCTGATCGACCGGCTCGAACCGCGTCAGGCGGCCTGCGTCGTCGGCTGGAACATGGAGCGCAGCCAGGACCGCCACGACGACGTGTTCGCCTGGAACCTCGGCCGCAGCCGTGCGTTCGCCGCGGCGCGCGGCGTGCAACTGACGCCCGACCCCACGTTCTGCACCGCGTTCGAGCAGGCGACCGGGCGATGACCGATACTTCCGGCATGGCTCCCTCCTCCGACCCGGACGACACCCAGCTCTTCCACCTCGCTGACCCGTTCGACTACGGATTGGCCTGCGTCGCAGGCGAATACCGGATGTCCACCCGAGGGCGCACGCTCGAGGACGAGGGCTTCGTGCACATGTCGTACGCCGCCCAGTGGCCGGCGACCCGGGCCCGTTTCTACGGCGACGTCGAGGGCCCGTTGCTGCTGCTGACCGTCGACCCGACCGGCTTGGACGTACGCCCGGAGGTGGGGAACCCGGCCACCGGCGAGGTGTTCCCGCACCTGTACGGACCGTTGCCCCTGGCCAACGTCGTACGGGTCGAACGGCTGGATCCACCGCACGCCTGAGCGTTCCCCACCCACCGTCGTACGCGGCGGTTCGACGGTCCCCGCCGACGCGCGGGCGGACGGCGTTAGGCTCGCCTCGTGGCAGATCACTTTGACGTCGTTGTCCTTGGCGCGGGCCCCGGTGGCTACGTCGCCGCCATCCGCGCCAGCCAGCTCGGTCTGAAGACCGCTGTGGTGGAGAAGAAGTACTGGGGAGGTGTCTGTCTGAACGTCGGGTGCATCCCGAGCAAGGCCCTGCTGAAGAACGCCGAACTGGCCCACACCCTCACCAAGGAGAAGGACAAGTTCGGCATCGTCGGCGACGCCACGATGGAGTTCGGTCCCACCCACAAGCGCAGCCGCGCGGTGTCCGAGGGCATCGTCAAGGGTGTCCACTTCCTGATGAAGAAGAACAAGGTCACCGAGATCGACGGCTGGGGCACCCTCAAGGACGCCCACTCGATGTCGGTCGCGCTGAACGACGGCCAGACCCAGGACATCACCTTCGACAACCTGATCATCGGCGCCGGTGCGACCACCCGCATGCTGCCGGGTGTCTCGGTGAGCAAGAACGTCGTCACCTACGAGGAGCAGATCCTCGACCCGAACCTGCCGAAGTCCATCGTGATCGCCGGCTCCGGCGCCATCGGCGTGGAGTTCGCGTACGTGATGAGCAACTTCGGCGTCGACGTGACGATCGTCGAGTTCCTCGACCGGATGGTCCCGACCGAGGACGAAGAGATCTCCAAGGAGCTCGCCAAGCACTACAAGAAGCTCGGCGTGAAGGTCATGACCGGCACCAAGGTCGAGTCCGTCGAGGACACCGGCTCCGGCGTCAAGGTGACCGTCTCCCCCGCCAAGGGCGGCGACCAGCAGGTGCTCGAGGCCGACCGCCTGCTCTCGGCCATCGGCTTCGCGCCGCGCCTGGAGGGTTACGGCCTGGAGAACCTCGGCGTCGAGACCACCGACCGCGGTGCGATCAAGGTCGACGACTACGGCCGTACGAACGTCGACGGTGTCTACGCGATCGGTGACGTCACCGGCAAGATGATGCTCGCGCACGTCGCCGAGGCCATGGGCATCGTCGCCGCCGAGACCATCGCCGGCGCCGAGACCCAGACGATCGACTTCCAGAACATCCCGCGCGCCACCTACTGCATGCCGCAGATCGGCTCGATGGGTCTGTCCGAGGCGCAGGCCAAGGAGGCCGGCCACGAGGTCAAGACCGCCAAGTTCCCGTTCACCGCCAACGGCAAGGCGATGGGCCTCGGAGAGCCGGTCGGTTTCGTGAAGGTCGTCGCCGACGCGAAGCACAACGAGATCCTGGGTGTCCACATGATCGGCCCGGACGTCACCGAGCTGCTCCCGGCCGCGGTCACCGCGACCACCTGGGACCTCACCGCCGCCGAGATGTCGCGCGTCGTGTTCGCCCACCCGACGCTGGGTGAGGCGCTCAAGGAGGCGTTCCACGGCATCGAAGGCCACATGATCAACTTCTGATCCGGCTCGACGAACGAGGCCCCCGACGCGTGCGTCGGGGGCCTCGTTCTGTGTTCGAGCCGAGATAACTGGTCCGGTCCGAGGGAACGCGAATTTTCGCGTTCCCTCGGACCGGACCAGTTGTGTCGGTGGTTCAGCGGGCGGGGCGCCAGTGCGGGTCGCGACCGAGGAAGGCGAACAGCTTGTCCTGCTCGGGTGCGTCGTCGGCGACGGGCTGCCGCTGCCCGAACTGCCCGCTCGGGCGCAGCTGCTCCTCGGCGGCGGACATTCCGACGTACGCGTCATGGACCAGGTCCGCGTCCAGGGTGTCGTCCAACCCGTTGGACCGCGCGAGGTCCCAGGTGTGGAAGAAGACGTCACCGGTGAAGATGTTGTCGATCAGGACCGGCACCGGATTCGTCCCGGTGTACTGGTGCGAGTGGATCAGATCCATCGACGCCGGATCGTCCAAAATCGCCTGCACCTGACCGTCGAACGTTGCCCACGCCGCCACCGGGTCGTCGGCCGGCCCCGGCTCGATCCGTACGACGTCACCGAGCACCGCGGGCAGCCAGCCGGTGAGGTGGAAGACGACGTCGCGCGCCACCCATTCCTTCACCGGGGTCGGGGCGTCCCAGTCGGTGACGCCCTGAACCCGCTGGGTGAATCCCGCTGCGATGGAACGGTATTTGTCCGCGATGGGCAGATCGGGCAGCCGGGTCACGCGATCGCTCCGTCCGCGAGGATTCGGTCGAGCTCGGCGTAGCCGTCGTCGACACCGACCTCCATGCCGCTGTTCAACCACCCCTCGCGCGCCTCGAACGAGTCGACCAACGACTGGGCGTGCAGCCGGGTCCACCCGTTGCCGAGGTCCTCGAAGGTCAGGGTCTCCAGCGAGACCCCGTCGGGATCGCCCTCGTAGGTGAAGGTCTGGACCAGTCGGTCCGGGCGGACCTCGTGAAAGCATCCGTGGAAGGCGTACTCCTCCTCGCCGCGAGTGTTCACGAACCGCCAGCTCCCGCCGGTGCGCGCGTCCCACTGATCGATGCGCACCTCGAGGCTGTTCGGTCCGACCCACCGGGCGTACAGCTCCGGATCGGTGTGGGCCCGGAACAGTTGCGCCGGGCTCGCCTGGAAGTCGCGGGTGATGTGGATCATCGGCACGTTCGGGTCGGCCTCGATGACCGCCTTCGTGATGTGCTCCGTGGTGGTGTTCACGACAGATCTCCTTGAGTCGCACTGCTGTTCAAATGACGCAGAACTGATTCCAGGCGGCTGAACCGATCCTCCGCCTGACGTTGGTAGCGGTCGATCCAGGCGATCAACTCGCCCAGCACCTCCGCCTCGAGATGCACGGGCCGGCGCTGCGCGTCCCTTCCCCGGGACACCAGACCGGCCGCTTCCAGCACCTTCAGATGCTTGCTGATCGCCTGCAGGCTCACGTCGTACGGCGCGGCGAGTTCGCCCACCGTCGCGTCACCGATCGACAGCCGCGCGACGATGTCCCGCCGCGTCGGGTCGGCCAGCGCCGCGAACGCCTTCGACAGTTGGTCCTGCATCACGATCCCTTGTTCAACCGTTTGGTTGATAACCAGCCTGCTCCCCACGCAAGGGTTTGTCAACCAGTTGGTTGATCAAGACTCGAGTGCAGAGATCCACGGGTGGTCGGCCGGCTCGGTCCGCCGCAGGGCGTCGTGCAGCCACCGGCGCCGGTCCGGGTCGAGCAGCGGCAGACAGGAATCGAAGTCGAGTTGGTCCTTCGGCCGGACGTGACGCGCCTTGTGCAGCAACTGGATCTCCGGCCGCAGGTAGCGGACCCCGTCGACGGCGAACAACGCGTCGGCCATCGGCATCGTCAGTGCAGGGTCGCGTTTGTAGACCCAGGTCCGCGGTGTGCCTGGCGAGATCAGGATGTCGAACTCCCACGGCGCTCCGGCCGACGGTCGTGCCCAGACCTGGCCGCTCTCCCCCAGCTGCAACCGCTCGTCTCCCGCGGGCAGCGACTCGAACACCGGCCGCATCATCCCGCTGGAGCAGGACCACAGTTGCAGCCGGCCGCGCGCGTGGTCGCGCAGGAGTTCGAACTCGCAACCGAGGACCGCCGGGTCGCAGTCGTCGTGCGGTCGCGGGCGGCCGGTGAACGCCTCGATCGCGTAGCCGCCGGCGATCCACCACAGGCCCGGGTAGCCGGCGAAGAACTCCGCCGCCTCGGCCGGCGTGCGACCGGCCCATCCGCCGTAGTACGACTCGAACTCCTCGTCACCCAGCTCCCAGCCACCGATGCCCACCCGGCCACCCTGCCATGCGGTTGGCTGGCCGCATGGCCGTTCTGCTCATCGCCCATCACTCGCCCACCCGCGCCACGCGCGCCCTCACCGACGCCCTGGTCGCAGGGGCGAGGGACGACGCGATCGAGGGTGTTCAGGTGCGGCCCTGCGAAGCGCTCACGACCACGGCCGACGACCTGCTCGCGGCGGACGGCTACCTGCTCGCGACGCCCGCGAACTTCGGGTACATGTCCGGCGCCCTGAAGCACATGTTCGACAGCACCTTCCTGGCCATCGGTGGAGCGTTGGACGACGCGGGATCGGCCGCCGGGGCCGGTGGCTCGACCGCGGGGCGGCCGTACGGGCTCGTCGTCCACGGCCGGTACGACACGACCGGCGCGGTGCGCGCTGTGCAGTCGATCGTCGGCGCACTCGGCTGGAAGCAGGCGGCTCCGGTTCGGGACGTCACCGGCGAGGTCGACGACACGGCGACCGAGCGGGCGTACGAGTTGGGCGCGACACTCGCGGCGCTGCTCGCCGTCTGACCGAAACCGGTCAATCGGTCAGACGGTCAGCACCAGCTTCCCGAAGACGTCGCCGTCGACCATCCGCGCGAACGCGTCGCGAGCCTGCGCCAGCGGGCGTACGGAGTCGATCGCCGGCTCGATCCGGCGCTGCGCGACGAACGCCAGCAGGGCCTGCAGCTCGCTGCAGGTGCCCATGGTGGATCCCTGGATCCGCATCTGCTGGAAGAAGATCCGGGTCAGCTCGGCGTGGGTCGGGGCGTCGCCGGAAGTCGCGCCGGCGATGACGACGGTGCCGCCCGGCCTGAGCGACTTGATCGAGTGGGACCAGGTGGCCGCGCCGACGGTCTCCAGCACCGCGTCGACGCGCGCGGGCAGCCGCTCCCCCGCCGCGTACGCCGCATCGGCGCCGAGTTCGACCGCGCGGGCGCCCTTCGCCTCGTCGCGGCTGGTCACCCACATCCGCAGTCCTGCGGCCGTGCCCAGCTGTACCGCTGCGGTCGACACACCGCCGCCGGCGCCCTGCACCAGGACGGTGTCGCCGGGGCGAACCCCGGCCTGCACGAACAGCATCCTGTACGCCGTCAGCCACGACGTCGACAGGCAGGCGGCGTGTTCCACCGGAACACCCTCCGGCAGCGCCACCAGGTTCGCCGCCGGCACGTTCACCCACTCGGCAAGGGTGCCCGGGTGCAACTCCGACAGCAGGGTCCGCTTCGGGTCGAGCGTCTCGTCGCCGCTCCACCCGGGCGACGGACTCACGGTGTGCAACACGACGGTTCGTCCGTCGGCCGTCTCGCCGACTCCGTCGCAACCGAGGACCATCGGCAGTCGCTCGGCCGGCAGTCCGACGCCGCGCAGCGACCAGACGTCGTGGTGGTTCAGGCTCATCGCGCGCATCCGGACGCGCTCCCACCCCGGCGGCGTCGCGGGTTCCTCGATCTCACCGACCTCCAGTGCGGCGAGCGGGTCCTGGGCGTCGGTCCTGGCGGCGTAGGCAGCAAGCATGGGGCCACCCTAGAACGCCGGATAGGGTCGATCGGGTGATCAGCCAACAACCGCGTACGGCGTTCGTCCTCGGTGGCGGGGGCGCGCTCGGGGCCAGCCAGTTGGGGGCGTTGCGTGCGCTGCTCGAGCGGGAGATCCGGCCCGACGTGATCGTCGGCACCAGCATCGGCGCGATCAACGGCGCCT
>JASLFY010000042.1 GCA_030150425.1 Yimella sp.
CCCGTCCAGTACCTCAAGTACCTCGGCAACGCGCTGCACGGCGACTTCGGCATCTCCAGCCAGGTTCAGTCCGGCACCGACGCCATGCAGGTCTTCCTGACCCGGCTGCCGGCCACCATGGAGCTCACCATCTTCGCGATCATCCTGGCCCTGCTGGCCGGGATCCCGCTCGGCTATCTCGCCGCCCGCCGCCACGGCGGCATCCTGGACAACGCGTCCGTGCTGGTCTCGCTGATCGGCGTCGCCGTCCCGGTGTTCTTCCTGGCGTTCGTGCTCCGGCAGTTCTTCGCCGTCGACTGGCACATCCTGCCGCTCAGCGGCCGTCAGGACCCGAGCATCGACGGCACCCGGGTGACCGGGTTCTTCGTGCTCGACGGCCTGCTGACGCGCGAGTTCGACGCGTCCTGGGACGCCATCAAGCACCTGATCCTGCCGGCCGTCGCGCTGGCGACCATCCCGTTCGCGGTGATCTTCCGGATCACCCGCGCCGCGGTGCTCGACGTCCTCGACGAGGACTTCGTCCGCACCGCAGAGGCGAAGGGCCTCACGACCTCGACCATCCGGCGCCGCCACGTGCTGCGCAACGCGATGCTGCCGGTCGTGACGACGATCGGTCTGCAGGTCGGTGGCCTGCTCACCGGAGCCGTGCTGACCGAGACGGTGTTCTCGATCCCCGGCCTGGGCGACGCGATGAAGACCGCGTTCCAGCAGAAGGACTACTCCGTGCTGCAGGTGCTGATCGTGATGGCCGCACTCACCTACGTGGTGATCAACCTGCTGGTCGACATCGCGTACGCATACATCGACCCGCGCGTCCGGATGAGGTGATCGAGATGGCCGTACTGAACTCCAACTCCAAGAAACAGCGGATCGACGAGCTGGCCGACCACGCCAACGCCGACGCCGGAGGCATCGACGACAACGAGGGCGTCAGCCTGATCGCCAGCGCGTGGTCCCGGCTGCGGCGCAACCCCGCCTTCCTGTTCGGCGCCACCATCGTGGTGCTGCTGGTCCTGCTGGCGATCTTCGGACCGCTGCTGGCCCCGCACGACCCGGCCAAGGGCTACCTGCTGAACAAGGTCAGCCCGCAGAACAACCCGGTGCCCGCGCCCGAGGCCGGATTCCCGCTCGGCGCTGACGACCAGGGCCGTGACCTGCTCAGCCGCCTGATCGTCGGCTCGCGCAACACCCTGATCATCGCGGTCGGAGCCACCCTCATCGGGTTCGTCGGCGGGTTGGTGCTCGGCATCCTGGCCGGCGCGTTCGGTGGCTGGGTCGACTCGCTGGTGATGCGGATCGTCGACATCATGTTGTCGCTGCCGTCGCTGCTGCTGGCGTTCTCGATCGCGGCGTTGTTCGGTCACCCGTCGCAGACGACGGTGATCATCGCCATCGGGATCGCGATGATCCCGATCTTCGCCCGCCTGCTGCGCGGATCGATGATCGCCCAACGCGACGCCGACCACGTGTTGGCGGCCCGCGCGCTCGGCGTCAAGAAGTCGGCGATCGTCTTCCGCCACATGCTGCCGAACTCGCTGTCGCCGGTGCTGGTGCAGGCCACCATGGTCGTGGCCACCTCGATCATCGACGCCGCCGCGCTGTCGTTCATCGGCGCCGGCAACCCTGAGGACTCCAGTCCCGAATGGGGCCAGATGCTCGGCAAGGCGCAGGACTACGTCGACAGCTTCCCGCACCTCGCCGTCTACCCGGCGCTGTGCATCATCGTCGCCGCGCTCGGCTTCACCCTGATGGGCGAATCGCTGCGCGAGGCACTCGACCCGAAGTCCCGGAGGTGACCCCGGTGAGCACCACCGCACCCGAGAAGTCCCGTCGTACGCCGTCGTCCGGCGAACCGCTGCTGCAGGTCCGCGACCTCACCGTCGATTTCGGCACCAAGGGCAAGACGCCGTTCCGCGCCGTCGACGGGGTCTCCTTCGACGTACGGCCGGGGCAGACCGTCGGTCTGGTCGGCGAGTCCGGCTGCGGCAAGTCCGTGACCTCGATGGCGATCATGGGTCTGCTGCCCAAGCGCGGGACCAAGGTCGGCGGATCGGTCGTCTTCGAGGGCACCGACCTGCTGACCCTGACCGACAAGCAGATGCGCGACCGCCGCGGCCGCGACGTCGCGATGATCTTCCAGGACCCGCTGTCCTCGCTGAATCCCGTGGTGCCGCTGGGCGTCCAGGTCACCGAGGTCATCGAGCGCCACCGCGGGCTGTCGCGCAAGGAGGCGATGCCCGAGGCTCGCGACCTGTTGGACAAGGTCGGTATCCCCGACCCGACCCGGCGGCTCAAGGAGTACCCGCACCAGCTGTCCGGCGGCATGCGCCAGCGCGCCCTGATCGCGATGGCCTTGGCCTGCCGCCCGCGGCTGCTGATCGCCGACGAGCCGACCACGGCGCTCGACGTCACCATCCAGGCGCAGATCCTCACGCTGCTCAAGGAACTGGTCCAGGAGTCCGACACCGCGCTGATCATGATCACCCACGATCTCGGCGTCGTCGCCGGTCTCTGCGACGAGGTGAACGTGTTGTACGGCGGTCGCATCGTCGAACGCGCCCAGCGGCACGACCTGTTCGCCCAGCCGCGCCACCCGTACACCCAGGGCCTGCTGGACTCCATCCCGCGCCTGGACGGTGCCCGCGGTGAACGGCTGAACCCGGTGCCGGGCTCGGTCGCGGACAACCTGCCGTGGACCTCCGCGTGTGCGTTCGCGCCGCGCTGCTCGCAACCTATCGACCGGTGCCGGGCGGAGAGCCCGCAGCTCGAGGCCGACCGCCCCGGGATCGACGGCGACCGGTTCCTGCGCTGCTTCAACCCGATCCAGGAGGGTTCGCGATGACCGACACCACCCTCGAGAAGTCCACGCCCGCCGCCGGCGACGGCGACGTCCTCGTCGACGTACGCGGGCTGAAGGTCCACTTCCCGATCAAGCGCGGCATCATCTTCGACCGCACGGTCGGCCACGTGTACGCCGTCGACGGCATCGACCTGCAGATCCGCAAGGGCGAGACGTACGGCCTGGTCGGTGAGTCCGGCTGCGGCAAGTCGACCTTCGGTCGTGCGCTGCTACGGCTCGACGAACCGACCGACGGCACCGTGCACTTCGACGGCGTCGACGTCGCCTCGCTGGCCGGGGAGGAACTGCGCCGCAAGCGCAAGGACATGCAGATGGTCTTCCAGGACCCGCTGTCCAGCCTCGACCCGCGCCAGACGGTGGAGGCGCTGCTGCTGGAGGGCATGAACGCCCACGGTCTGGCGACCGACAAGGCGGCCGCGAACAGCCGCCTGCGGGAGCTGCTGCAGGCCGTCGGTCTGCCGGCCGCCGCGCTGAAGAAGTACCCGCACGAGTTCTCCGGCGGTCAGCGCCAGCGCATCGGCATCGCCCGCGCGCTGTCGGTCGACCCGAAGCTGATCGTCGCCGACGAGCCGGTGTCCGCCCTCGACGTGTCGGTCCAGGCGCAGGTCATCAACCTGCTCGAGGACCTGCAGGAGCAGTTCGGGCTGACCTACCTCGTGGTCGCGCACGACCTCGCCGTCGTACGCCACATCAGCGACCGGATCGGCGTGATGTACCTCGGCTCCCTCGTCGAGGAGGCCGACGCCGACGACCTGTACGGGATGCCGCTGCACCCTTACACGCGGGCGCTGATGTCGGCCGTGCCGGTGCCGGACCCGACGGTCGAGGACACCCGGGAACGGATCATCCTCGCCGGTGACCTTCCCAGCCCGGCGAACCCGCCGAGCGGCTGCCGCTTCCACACCCGCTGCCCCTGGCGGCAGGAGACGAAGTGCGCGACCGACCGACCCGAACTGCGGGTCGTGGAGGTCGACGGTGTGCCCGCCGGCCATCGGGTCGCGTGCCACTTCGCCGAACAGATCCTGTCCGGCGAGTTGCAGCCGCACCGGGTCGAGGCGGTGGCCACCGACCAGACGATCGGTGAGTCCGACACCGGCGGTTCGATGTTCGCCGCCGAGGGCGACATCTGACTCGCCTCGCAGAACGCCGAAGGGCGCCCGTCCGCGGTCAGCGGACGGGCGCCCTTCGCGTCGGTCGTGGTGTCTCAGACGTCCTCGATCTTGCCGTGCGGGTTGCTGAAGAAGAGCACTGCGAGCACCCCGATGAGCACCACGGCGGCCGGCAGGTAGAGCGCCTCCCCCATCGCCCGGGAGAACCCGTGGGCGATGTGTTCACGTATCTGCGCCGGGACGGCGTCGAGGCTCTGCCCACTGCCACCGGCGGACGCCCGCGGGCCGAGGTTCGCGGTCAACCGGGACTCCATCAGCGAGGCGATGGCGGCGGAGCCGATGACCGCGCCCACCTGGCGTACGGCGTTGTAGACACCCGATCCCGCACCGGCGCGCTGCGGCGGGAGGGTGCGGGTGGCGGTGACCGCCAACGGGGACCACATGAAGCCGTTCGCGACGCCGAGCAGGACGATCGGCGGCATCAGAGCCGCCACCGAGGTGTCGCCGTCGAGCAGGAAACCGATCCAGGCCAGCGCGGCCGAGAAGGCGAGGAGCCCGAAGCCGGCCAGGGTGCGCGGGTGCATCCGGTCGACCAGTCGACCGACGAAGGGCGCGAGCGCGGCGGTGACGACCGCCATCGGGGCCAGCAGCAGGGCGGACTGGGTGGGCGACCAGCCGCGCACGGTCTGGGCCCAGATCATCATCGGGATCGACATCGAGGTGATCGCGAAACCGACCGCGGTGATCGCCAGGTTGGCCAGCGAGAAGTTGCGGTTGGCGAAGAGCGCCAGCGGCATCAACGGCTCGCGCCGGTTGACCTTCTGCCACCAGACGAAGACCGCCATCAGCACGAGGCCGACGATGATCAGCGCCGGGACCGAGATGACTCCGGTGATCGTCGACCAGTCGTACTTCTCGCCCTCCTCGATCGCGAACACGATGCAGAACAGACCGACGGCCGAGAGCACGACGCCGAGCCAGTCGAAGGCGTGGGACCGGCCGGGCAGATCGGGCACCATCAACTGCGCCATGACCAGCGCGATGACGCCGACCGGCACGTTGATGTAGAAGATCCACTCCCATCCGAGGTGGTCGACCAGGACACCGCCCAGGATCGGGCCGACGAGGGTGGCCACGCCGGCGGTGGCGCCCCACAGACCCATCGCCTGACCGCGGCGCTCGGCCGGGAAGATCCGGGTGATGATCGCCATCGTCTGCGGGGTCAGCAGCGCGGCGCCCAGGCCCTGCACGACGCGGGCCGCGATGAGCATGCCGATCGACCCGGTGAGGCCGCACCACAGCGAGGAGAGCGTGAACACGATCAGGCCTGCCTGGTAGACCCGCTTCGGGCCGAACCGGTCGCCCAGTCGGCCGGTGATCAGCAGCGGCACGGCGTAGGCCAGCAGATACGCGCTGGTCACCCAGACGACGCCGTTGATGTCGGTGTGGAGGCCGGAGATGATCGCCGGCGTCGCGACCGACACGATCGTGGCGTCGACCAGGATCATGAAGAAGCCGAGCAGCAGCGCCGACAGCGCCCGCCACGGGTTGATGTCAGCAGGTTTCGTAGTCACGGCGCTCAGCGTAGGGCTCGCCCCTGACAACCCAGCCGTGCCTCACCTTCGTGGACGCGCCCACCCGACCGGAGCAGGATGGTCCGAAGCCTGCCCGAAGGAGCGCCGATGCCTGCCGAGAACACCACCCAGTCCCCCGATGCCGACGAATCGGCGGAATCCAGCTACGTCGCTCACCCGGACGAGCCGCACGACGTCTCCGACTCCTCGCGGTTGAACTGGTTGCGCGCGGCGGTGCTCGGCGCGAACGACGGTGTGATCAGCGTGGCCGGTCTGGTGATCGGCGTCGCCGGCGCGAACAACGACCGCAACGCGCTGCTCGTCGCCGGTCTGGCCGGACTGGTCGCCGGTGCGTTGAGCATGGCGGCCGGCGAGTACGTCTCGGTCAGCACCCAGCGCGACGGCGAGAAGGCGTTGCTGGCCAAGGAGCGCCGGGAACTGCGGGAGATGCCGCAGGAGGAGTTGGAGGAGCTCACCCAGCTGTACCAGGACAAGGGCCTGGACCGGCCGCTCGCCGAACAGGTCGCGCAGCAGCTGACCGACCACGACGCCCTGGCCGCCCACGCCGAGGTGGAACTGGGCATCGACCCGGACGACCTGACCAACCCGTGGCACGCGGCGTGGGCGTCGATGGCGTCCTTCACCGTGGGTGCGCTGCTGCCCACCCTGGTCATCCTGCTGCCGTCCGGGGTGAACATCTGGGCGACCTTCGTGGCGGTCGTGGTGATGCTGGCGGTCACCGGCGGGGTCAGCGCTCGACTCAGCGGGGCGGACACCCGGCGGGCCGTCGCCCGCAACGTGCTCGGCGGCGCGGTGGCGATGACCGTGACCTATCTGATCGGCAGCGTCGTCGGCATCGGCGTCTGAACCCTCCGGCGCCGGACCGATTCAGACACGGGAGTCGACGAGTCCCGAGCCCTCGGGTGCGTGGCCGGGGTCGGACCCGAGTTCCACGATCTTGTTGTCCCGGTCGACGTGGACCACGCGCGGGCGGAACGTGCTGGCCTCGGCGTCGTCCATGACGCCGTACGCGATCAGGATCACCAGGTCGCCCGGGTCGATGAGACGGGCGGCCGCGCCGTTGATCCCGATGACGCCGGAGCCCGCGGCGCCCTCGATGACGTACGTCGTGAGGCGGTTCCCGTTGTCGATGTCGACGATGTCGATCTGTTCGCCCTCGAGCAGGTCCGCGGCCTCCATCAGGTCGCGGTCGACGGTGCAGGACCCGACGTAGTGCAGATCGGCCTGCGTCACGGTCGCGCGATGGATCTTCGACTTCATCATGGTGCGCTGCATGGCGGCCATTCTGGCCGACCTCACTGGACGTCCGCCCGGCGGGTGAGAGGGCGGGAAATGGAGAACAGGTGCCACTCGCTCGGGGGTCCGAGTGGCACCTGTTCCATCGCTTACATCGGTGGTCCGGGCACAGCGTTACATCGTTCGCAAGAAGTTTTCCGACGCATCGGGTGAACGGCTGTCGGTGCAGGCGCCTAACGTGGAGCACGTCACACCGCAGCCCACGACGCAGACGGAGTCTCATGCAGCGCACGCTCAGCCCCCAGGACCAAGCTTTCCGCGACGAGCTACGAGCCTTCTTCGCCTCGGTGCCCGAACACCTCACCCGCGGCCTCGTGGTCGACGGCGAGGCCGACCCCGAGGTGATCCGGGAGAGCCAACGGTTCCTCAACGCCCACGGCTACGCCGTGCCGCACTGGCCGAGCCGCTGGGGCGGGCGGGACTGGACCGAGCTGCAGATGCACATCTGGCGCAGCGAGATGCAGGCCGCGAACGTGCCGCTCCCGTTGCCGTTCAACACGAACATGGTCGGCCCGGTCATCGCGACCTTCGGCTCCGCCGAGCTGAAGGAACGCTTCCTGCCGGCCACCGCCAACCTCGACATCTGGTGGTGCCAGGGCTTCTCCGAGCCCGACGCCGGCTCCGACCTGGCCGGGCTGCGCACCACCGCCGTACGCGACGGCGACGACTACGTCGTCAACGGCCAGAAGACCTGGACCACGCTCGGCCAGCACGCCGACTGGATCTTCGCGCTGGTCCGCACCGACCCGCAGGCGGCCAAGAAGCAGTTGGGCATCTCGTTCCTGCTGATCGACATGAAGTCGCCGGGCATCACCGTGCGCCCGATCCAGCTGATCGACGGCGGTCACGAGGTCAACGAGGTCTTCTTCGACAACGTACGAGTGCCGGCCGACCAGTTGGTCGGCGAGGAGAACCGCGGCTGGGACTACGCGAAGTTCCTGCTCGGCAACGAGCGCGTCGGGGTCGCCCCGGTCGGCAGCATCAAGCGGG
>JASLFY010000060.1 GCA_030150425.1 Yimella sp.
CGCCCTTCATGTCGGTGGTGCCGCGGCCGTGCAGCACCCCGTCGACCCGCTTGGTCGGCACGTTCGGCGGGTCGGTGATCGGGACGGTGTCGATGTGGCCGGCCAGGATCACCCGCTCGGAGTGGCCGAGGTCGGTGCGCGCCACCACCACGTTGCCGTCACGCTCGACGTTCAGGTGCGGCAGCGCGCGCAGGCTCGTCTCGATGGCGTCGGCGATCTGCTGCTCGTCCTTGCTGACCGACGGGATGTCGCACAGGGCGGCGGTGAGGTCGACGACGTCGGCGGTGAGGTCCAGGGCTGGCATGGGAATCATCTTGTACCCCGAGCCGCTGGTCCGATGTGCCGACCTCCTCACCTAGCCTGGAGCCATGACCTCGCAGCCCACCACCCCCGACACGACCGCGTGGGCGTACGGCCTCGCCACGATCACCTACGACGGGCGCGTGCTGGACACCTGGTTTCCCCAGCCGCACCTCGGCGCCGCGCCCGACGAGGCGCTGACGCCGTCCGCGTTGACCGCCCTGGCGCGCGACGACGCGCGCCGCCGGGTCCGTACGAAGGTCGTCTTCGTGTCGATCGACCTGGACGCCGCGCCCGCGGACGCCTCCGACGCGTACCTGCGGTTGCACCTGCTGTCGCACCGTCTGGTGCGGCCGAACACGATCAACCTGGACGGGCTGTTCGGAGTACTGCAGAACGTCGTGTGGACCAGCGTCGGCCCCTGCGCCCCGGAGGACTTCGAGACCACCCGGCTGCGGCTGCGCGCCGACGGCGTCACGGTGCAGGTCTTCGGTGTCGACAAGTTCCCGCGGATGACCGACTACGTCGTGCCGTCCGGCGTTCGGATCGCCGACGCCGACCGCGTACGACTGGGCGCCCACCTCGCCGAGGGCACCACGGTGATGCACGAAGGCTTCTGCAACTTCAACGCCGGCACCCTCGGCCACTCGATGGTCGAGGGTCGGATCGTCCAGGGCGTCACCGTCGGTGACGGCTCCGACATCGGCGGCGGCGCCTCGATCATGGGCACCCTCTCCGGCGGCGGCACCGAACGGATCACCATCGGCGCGCGCTGCCTCATCGGAGCGGAGGCCGGCATCGGGATCGCGCTCGGTGACGACTGCGTGGTCGAGGCGGGGCTCTACGTCACGGCCGGCACCAAGGTGACGATGCCCGACGGCAGTGTGCGCAAGGCGCGCGAGCTGTCCGGCGGTTCGAACATGCTGTTCCTGCGCAACAGCGAGACCGGCGCCGTCGAGTGCCGCGAGCGGGCCGGCAAGGGCATCGAGCTCAACGCCGCCCTGCACGCCAACAGCTCCGCCCCGTCCAGCACCGAGACCCCGTAAGGCGCTCGATGGTTTTTGGCAGGAATCGCGGCGGCCGGTCCGCCGATGACGAGTTCGACGGGCTGTACGACGACTACGACGATCATCCCGACCACGACGACTACTCCGGTGACGACGACTCGATCAGCATCGGCGGCCACCGGTTCGCGGTCGACGACCGACGTCGCCCGTGGACGACCTTCCTCGGCTGCCTGCTGCCGGTCGGGCTGGTCGCCGCGATCGGCGCCGGCGGTTACTGGGGCTACCAGCGGATCGCCGACCATTTCGCGGCGGACACCTGCAAGGTGCGCGACGCATCGTTCAACTACCAGTGGTCGACCGAGCAGACGGCCAACGCGGCGACGATCGGTGTCGTCGGCACCCACCTGCTCGGCCTGCCCGGCCGCGCCGCGCAGGTCGCCGAGACCACCGCGATCCAGGAATCGAAGCTGCGGAACCTGACCTCCGGGGACCTGGACTCGCTCGGCCTGTTCCAGCAGCGGCCGAGCCAGGGGTGGGGCACCAGCCAGGAGATCCTCGACCCGGTCTACGCCAGCAAGCGGTTCTACCAGGCCTTGACCAAGATCGACGGCTGGCAGTCGATGGCCGTCACCGATGCCGCGCAGAAGGTGCAGAAGAGCGGCTACCCGCAGGCGTACGCCGACCACGAGACGCAGGGGCGCGTGCTGGCGACCGCGTTCGACGGCTCCGTCCCGGAGGCCGTCGGTTGCCGCTTCTCCGCCTCCGGCGCCAAGGGTGACTCGGCCGCGTTCGTCGACAAGCTGAAGTCGCAGTCCGGGGTGAACGCGACGGTCTCCGGGTCGTACGTCACCTACCGCGCGCCCGCGACCGCCGACGCCTGGTCGATCGCGTCCTGGTCGGTCGCCCACGCCCAGGCCGAGGGCGTCAGCTCGGTCGTCGTCGGCGACCGGGCCTGGAACCGGCAGTCCGGTTCGGGCGGATGGTCGTGGACCACGGCGTCGCACCCGACCGGGTCCGCCACCCTCGTACGCATCGAGTTCTGAGGCACCACCCGCAAGACTGCGGGGCCGGAAAGGTTGTCACCCTTCCGGCCCCGCAGTTCTGCTTCCGCTTCAGGCGGCTGCTGTGTCCCCGATCAGTTGGGGTAGTTGCGCTCGGTCTCGCCGATGTAGATCTGGCGCGGGCGGCCGATCTTGGTCGCCGGGTCCTCCATCATCTCGCGCCACTGGGCGATCCAGCCCGGGAGGCGGCCGATGGCGAACAGGACGGTGAACATCTCCGTCGGGAAGCCCATCGCCTTGTAGATGATGCCGGTGTAGAAGTCGACGTTCGGATAGAGCTTGCGCGAGATGAAGTAGTCGTCCGAAAGGGCGATCTCCTCCAGTCGGCGAGCCATCTCCAGCTTCGGGTCATCGACACCGAGAGCCTGCAGCACCTTGTCGGCCGACTTCTTGACCATCGCGGCGCGCGGGTCGTAGTTCTTGTAGACGCGGTGCCCGAAGCCCATGAGCTTCACGCCGTCTTCCTTGTTCTTGACCTTCTCGACGAACTTGTCGACATCGCCACCGAAGTCGTTCTCGATCGAGTCGAGCATCTCCAGCACCGCCGAGTTGGCGCCACCGTGCAGCGGGCCGCTCAGGGCGTGGATGCCCGCGGAGATCGAGGCGAACAGGTTCGCGTGGCCGGAGCCGACCAGGCGCACGGTCGAGGTGGAGCAGTTCTGCTCGTGGTCGGCGTGCAGGATGAACAGCTGGTCGAGGGCCTCGGTGACGACCGGGTTCGGCGTCCAGTCCTCGGTCGGGTAACCGAAGGTGAGGCGCAGGAAGTTCTCGACCAGGTCGAGCTTGTTGTCCGGGTAGAGGGTCGGCTGGCCCTGGCTCTTCTTGAAGGCGTAGGCCGCGATGGTGGGCAGCTTGGCGAGCAGGCGGATGGTCGAGAGTTCCACCTGGTCCTTGTCGGTGATCGACAGGGAGTCCTGGTAGAAGGTGCCGAGCGCCGACACGGCAGCCGACAGCACCGACATCGGGTGGGCGTCGCGCGGGAACGCAGCCAGGAGGTCCTTGAGGTCCTCGTGCAGCATGGTGTGGCGCTGGATGCGGCCGGTGAACTCGGCCAGCTGCTCGCTGGTCGGCAGCTCGCCGTAGATCAGCAGGTAGGAGACCTCGAGGAACGAGGACTTCTCGGCCAGCTGGTCGATCGGGTAGCCGCGGTAGCGCAGGATGCCTGCGTCACCGTCGATGTAGGTGATGGCGGACTTGCAGGACGCCGTGTTGACGAAGCCCACGTCGAGCGTGACGTTCCCGGTCTCCTTCAGCAGCGCCGAGATGTCGTAGCCGTCATTGCCCTCGGTCGCCGGGACAACGGCGAACTCGAGGTTCTTGTCACCCGCGGCGAAAGTAGCCGGAGCGTTGTCAGTCATAAGGATGCCTTCCGTCCTCACATGGATTCCGACGTGGATTCATACGCGTCGGTAAGTCAGCCTTGTCCGACGGTACCCCAGCTTCGAGGACCCGCCGACAGCACCCCGTGGGTGAAGAACCGCACTTCTGCAGGTGTGGTGAAGCGGATCTGTTCACCCGACGGTGAGCCGCGCGGCGGCTTCGTCGATCCGTTCGTCGGTCGCGGTGAGCGCGATGCGTACGTGGGCGGCGCCGGCGGCGCCGTAGAAGTCACCGGGCGCGGCGAGGATGCCGAGGCCGGCGAGGTGGTCGATCGTCGTCCGGCACGGCTCGCCCCGGGTGGCCCAGAGGTAGAGGCCCGCGTCGGAGTGGTCGATCCGCCATCCGGCGTTCTCCAGGGCCGTGCGGAGCACGGTCCGACGGCGGCGGTAGATCTCCTTCTGCGCAGCGACGTGGTCGTCGTTCTGTACTGCTGCGAGCAGCGCACGCTGGATCGGCCAGGGCAGCATCATCCCGGCGTGCTTGCGGAAGTCGACCAGTCGGCGTACGAGCGCGGGGTCGCCGGCGACGAACGCCGCGCGGTAGCCGGCGAGGTTGGACTGCTTGGACAACGAGTAGACCGACAGCAGACCGGTGTGGTCGCCGCCGCAGACCCGGTCGTCCAGGATGCTCGGGGTCGTCGCGCCTTCCGGGTTCTCGCGCCAGTCGAGTTCGGCGTAGCACTCGTCGCTGGCGACGACCACGTTGCGCTCCCGCGCCCAGGCGACGACCTTCGCGAGGTGTTCGACACCGAGAACCTGACCGTTCGGATTGCCAGGAGTGTTGAGCCACAACAGTTTCGGCGAGCTGGGGCCGTACTGCAGGAGCGCCGCGGCGGGCCGCGGGGTGGCGCCGGCGATGCGGGCACCGACGTCGTACGTCGGGTAGGCGATCTCCGGGAAGCCGACCGTGTCACCCTCCCCCAGACCGAGGATCGTCGGCAGCCAGGCCACCAGCTCCTTGCTGCCGATGGTCGGCATGACCCCGTCGGGGTCGACCGCGGACGCGTTGCGTCGCCGGGCGTACCAGGCGGCGATCGCCTCGCGCAGATCGGGAGTGCCCCAGACCTGGGGATAGCCCGGTGCATCCGACGCGGCGATCAGCGCGTCCCGGATGACCTCGGGGGTGGGATCGACGGGGGTGCCGACCGACAGGTCGACGATGCCGCGCGGATGGGATGCGGCGACGCGCTTGGCGTCGGCCAGCGAGTCCCAGGGGAAGTCGGGCAGCCGGGGGGCGTTCACCCGATCACTCGTCGTGGCTCTGCGGCGGCAGCGCCGAGATGAGCGGGTGGTCCTTGTCGATCTTGCCCATCTTGTTGGCGCCACCCGGGCTGCCCAGGTCGTCGAAGAACTCGACGTTCGCCTTGTAGTAATCGGCCCACTGCTCCGGGACGTCGTCCTCGTAGTAGATCGCCTCGACCGGGCAGACCGGCTCGCAGGCGCCGCAGTCGACGCACTCGTCGGGGTGGATGTAGAGGCTGCGCTCACCCTCGTAGATGCAGTCGACCGGACATTCCTCGATGCACGCCTTGTCCTTGAGGTCGACACAGGGCTGGGCGATGACGTACGTCATGAGAGGAATCCTCCTGCTGATCGGCGAGCGGCTGCTCGAAAGTCCAGCCCTAGTATGCAGGGATGCCGAGCCCGGAACCGAGTAAGTCTCACCTTCCCTGGCCGGTGCGTGTCGGTCGCCGCGTCGTGCTGCGCCACCGGTTGGACCCCACGGATCCGTCGGGCGCGGCCTTCACCGACGTCACTGGCGAACTGACGGCCGCCGATTCGCAGGTGGCGACGGTTCGCACCAACGACGGCGATGTACGGGTGCCGTGGGACGCGGTCGTCGCCGGCAAGGAACTGCCACCGCGCCCGGGTCGTCCCGGTCGCCCACACGTGACGATCTCGATCGACGACCTGCAACGAACGATGATCGACGGGCTGCCCGGACTTCTCCAGCTGCCGATCGGCGACTGGGTGTTGCGCACCGCCGAGGGGTTCACCGGGCGGGCGAACTCCGCCCTGGTGGTGGGCGATCCGGGTCGTACGGTGTCGGACGGCGTCGACCGAGTGGTGGAGGCGTACGAGGACCTCGGGCAGCCGGCGCTGTTCCAGATCCCCGGACCGGCCGGGTTCGACCCGACCGGGCATCCGGTCGTCGCGGAGGTGCTCGGTCGCGGCGGTCGGGTGTTCCAGCGGACCGCCGTGATGACGGCGGCCGTACGCGAGGTCGCACTCACCCCGCCGACGCCGAACACCGGCGTCTCGATCGGACCGGTCGCGGACGACGCGTGGTGGGAGGCGGCCAATCCGCGGACCCAGGAGCGCCGCGACCTGGTCGAGCGGCTGCTGGCGAAGGTGGAGTACGGCCAGTTCCTCACCGTGATCCGCCGCGGCGGCGGACCGGTCGCGGCCGGTCGGATCGCGTACTCCCCCGGCTGGGTCGGGGTCTTCGACCTGCACACGATCCCCGAACACCGCGGCCACGGGTTCGGTCGCGCGCTCGTCGGAGAAGCGGCGCGGGACGCCGAGGACCGCGGCATCCGGTCTAGCTATCTGCAGGTGAGCGCCGATAACGAGGCCGCCATCGGACTGTACTAGTCGATGGGATACACGCTGCACCACGAGTACTGGTACGCACGGCTGGGGTGATCGTGCTCGTTCCGTGGACGATCGACTCAGACCGGATGATCGGACGGGCTCACTGACTCCGTTGTCGGGTCAGTGCATCTGGTCG
>JASLFY010000123.1 GCA_030150425.1 Yimella sp.
GGTAGACGGAGTGCAGCGTGTCGAGCACCGCCTGGTCGACCGGCTCGCCGCCGAGGGTGACCTGCTGCAGCGGCAGCTTCGCCATCACCTCACCCGAGCGCCAGAGCGCCTGACGCCAGAACGTCGGGGTGCCCGAGGCGGCGGTGACGCCCGCGTCGAGGGCCAGCTGCGGCCACTCGTCCAGCTGCGACGGCTCGATGAACAACACGTCCTGGCCGGGCAGGGTAAGCGACAGCGTCACGACCTGCCACCTCGCGTACGCGCCGACGGCGTACGGGCACAGCCAGGTGCGGGCGGGCTGCTCACCGGCGACGGTGGTCAGCGAGTCGAGGGTGTGGGCGACCTGCTTCGGGCGCCCGGTGGAGCCCGAGGTCAGCAGCCAGATGCGGCCGGGCTGCGGGTCGCGGTCGGCGAGCGCCGGCTCGATCCCGCTCTCGCGCACCAGGGCCAGGCCGTCGGCTCGGAAGCCCTCGGCCTGCTCGGCACCGACCCGGCCGGAACCGGCGATCAGCGTCTCGCGCGGCTCGCCGCTGGTGGCGTGGCGCCACACGGCGCGCAGGGCCGCCAGATGGGTGTCGACCAGGTACGCGGCCGCCGCGGGGTACTGCTCCGTCGCGCCGTCGAGCGCGCCGAGTTCCTCCCAGGTGCAGTCGAACCCGGCCGTGACGATGCGGTTGCCCGCACCGGCCGGTCGGACTTCGGAGCTCAAGCCTCAGCCCTCTTGCAGCTGCTCGATGAAGGTCAGCACGTCGCCGACGGTCTCGATGGAGCGCAGTCCGGGTGCGTCGAAGTTCAGCTCGGTGTCGAGCTCGTCCTCGACGCGCAGCGCCAGCTCGGAGAAGTCGAGCGAGCGGAAGCCGATCTCGGACAGCTGGGCGTTGTCGTCGGCGGGCAGTTCCTTGCCCTGCGCCGACAGCACCTCCGCCATCATCGAACGCACCTGGTCGCGGCTGAGCGTGGTCATCAATCCTCCGGGGGTCGAACGGTCCTCGGTTAGTCTAGGGGCCAATTGCTCGCCCACTGTCCGTCCATCACCAACGCCGGAGGCTCCATGCTGCGCGCAGCCACCGACGAGGACCGCGAACTGGTCCGCGTCTGGCGCAACCACCCCGACGTCCGCGCCGTGTCCCTGACCCGCGACGTCATCAGCCCCGAGGACCACGCGAAGTACTGGGAATCGTTGCGGGACAACGAAACTCGCAAGGTCTTCATGTACGAACGGGGCGGGGTCCCCGCCGGGGTCGTCACCTTCTTCGACATCGACGCGCAGAAGAAGTCCGCGATGTGGGGTTTCTACCTCGACAACGACGGACTCACCGCGCGTGGCGAGATGCTGCCGGCGTTCATGGACATCCAGCGCAAGGCGGTCAAGTTCGCCTTCGGCGAGCTGGGCCTGGACGAACTCAACGGCGAGGTGATGGACAGCAACGCCGCGGTTCGCCGCATGAACAAGCGCAACGGTTTCGAGGAGATCGCGACCGACGAGCGAGACATCGACGGGGAACGGGTCACCGTCCACACCATTCGCCGCAGGAGGAACGCCAATGAACACTGAGTCGATCCGCATCGGCAAGCACGAGATCGGCCCGGACCACGCGCCGTACATCATCGCCGAGATGTCCGGCAACCACGACGGTTCGCTGGACAAGGCGCTCGACATCGTGCGGATGGCCGCCGAGGCCGGCGCCCACGCGATCAAGCTGCAGACGTACAAGCCCGAGACGATCACCATCAAGTCCGACGCGCCGGACTTCCGGTTGTCGGAGGGTCACGAGCTCTGGGGCGGCCGCACCCTGTGGGACCTGTACGAGGAGGCCCACACCCCCTGGGAGTGGCACAAGCCGATCTTCGAGCTGGCCGCGGAGCTGGGCATCACCTGCTTCTCCTCCCCGTTCGACGCAACCGCGATCGACCTGCTGGAGGAACTCGGCGCACCGGCCTACAAGATCGCCAGCTCGGAGATCGTCGACCTGCCGCTGATCCGCCTGGCGGCCAGCAAGGGCAAGCCGATCATCATCTCGACCGGCATGGCGTCGGTCGGTGAGATCTTCGCCGCGGTCGAGGCCGCCCGTTCCACCGGCAACGAGCAGATCGTGGTGCTCGCCTGCACCGCCAACTACCCGGCCGACCCGAGCGAGTCGAACCTGCGCGGCATCCCGGTGATGGGCAACACCTTCGGCACCCTCATCGGCTACTCCGATCACACGATGGGCATCGGCGCCGCGATCACCGCGGTCGCCCTGGGCGCCTGTGTCGTCGAGAAGCACGTCACGCTCTCGCGCGCCGACGGCGGCGTCGACTCGGCGTTCTCGTCCGAGCCGGAGGAGCTGCGGATGCTCGTCGAGCAGACCCAGGTCGGCTGGCAGTGCCTCGGGCAGCCGCGGATCGGCGCCCGGCAGCAGGAGAAGGAGGGCCTGCGCTTCCGTCGTTCGCTGTACGTCGTCGAGGACGTCAAGGCCGGCGACCCGGTGACCGCCGCGAACGTACGCTCCATCCGTCCGGCCAACGGCCTCTCCCCCGACCGAACTCGTCGGGGGAGA
>JASLFY010000132.1 GCA_030150425.1 Yimella sp.
CATCCGGCTGTGGAGTCACGGCGAGGTCAAGAAGCCCGAGACGATCAACTACCGCACGCTCAAGCCGGAAAAGGATGGCTTGTTCTGCGAGAAGATCTTCGGTCCCACCCGGGACTGGGAGTGCTACTGCGGCAAGTACAAGCGGGTCCGCTTCAAGGGCATCATCTGCGAGCGCTGCGGCGTCGAGGTGACCCGGGCGAAGGTCCGCCGCGAGCGGATGGGCCACATCGAGCTCGCCGCTCCCGTCACCCACATCTGGTACTTCAAGGGTGTCCCGAGCCGCCTCGGCTACCTGCTCGACCTGGCGCCGAAGGACCTCGAGAAGGTCATCTACTTCGCCGCCTACATGATCACCTCCGTTGACGAGGAGGCGCGTCACCGCGACCTCTCCGACCTCGAGGGCAAGATCGGTCTGCAGCGCCAGTCCATCGAGAAGCGCCGCGACGCCGGCCTCGAGGACCGCACCAAGAAGCTCGAGTCCGACCTGGAGACCCTCGAGGCCGAGGGTGCCAAGGCCGACCAGCGCCGCAAGGTCCGCGACGGTGCCGAGCGTGAGCTCAAGCAGCTGCGTGACCGTGCCCAGCGCGAGCTCGACCGTCTCGAGGAGGTGTGGGACACCTTCAAGACGCTCAAGGTCCAGGACCTCATGGGCGACGAGATCCTCTACCGCGAGATGAAGAACTGGTTCGGCAAGTACTTCGAGGGCCACATGGGCGCCACGGCGATCCAGAAGCGCCTGCAGTCCTTCGACCTCGACGCCGAGGTCGAGAGCCTGCGCGAGACCATCGCCACCGGCAAGGGTCAGCGCAAGGTCCGCGCCCTCAAGCGGCTCAAGGTGGTCGACGCCTTCCGCAAGACCGGCAACAAGCCCGAGGGCATGGTCCTCGACGCCGTCCCGGTCATCCCGCCGGACCTGCGCCCGATGGTGCAGCTCGACGGTGGCCGGTTCGCGACCTCCGACCTCAACGACCTCTACCGCCGCGTGATCAACCGCAACAACCGCCTCAAGCGGCTGCTCGACCTCGGCGCGCCGGAGATCATCGTCAACAACGAGAAGCGGATGCTCCAGGAGGCCGTCGACTCACTGTTCGACAACGGCCGCCGTGGTCGTCCCGTCACCGGCCCGGGCAACCGGCCGCTGAAGTCGCTGTCCGACATGCTCAAGGGCAAGCAGGGCCGCTTCCGTCAGAACCTGCTCGGAAAGCGCGTCGACTACTCGGGTCGTTCGGTCATCGTGTCGGGTCCGCAGCTCAAGCTGCACCAGTGCGGTCTGCCCAAGCAGATGGCGCTCGAGCTCTTCAAGCCGTTCGTCATGAAGCGGCTCGTCGACCTCTCGCACGCGCAGAACATCAAGTCCGCCAAGCGGATGGTCGAGCGGGCCCGCCCGGTCGTGTGGGACGTCCTCGAAGAGGTCATCACCGAGCACCCCGTGCTGCTCAACCGTGCGCCTACCCTGCACCGTCTCGGCATCCAGGCCTTCGAGCCGCAGCTGATCGAGGGCAAGGCCATCCAGCTCCACCCGCTCGTGTGCACCGCGTTCAACGCGGACTTCGACGGTGACCAGATGGCCGTGCACCTGCCGCTGTCCGCCGAGGCCCAGGCCGAGGCGCGGATCCTGATGCTGTCGACCAACAACATCCTCAAGCCGTCGGACGGCCGTCCGGTGACCATGCCGACCCAGGACATGATCATCGGCCTGTTCTTCCTCACCACCGAGCGTGGCGAGGCGACGGTCGAGATCGACGGCAAGCAGGCGCTGCGGACCTTCTCCTCGGCCGCCGAGGCGATCATGGCCTACGACCGTGGCGAGATCACGCTGCAGAACAAGGTCCGGATCCGTCTCTCCGACTACGCCCTCGAGGGTGTCGAGGAGGGCGAGGCCGCCCTGGTCGAGACCACGCTCGGCCGCACGATCTTCAACGACGCGCTGCCGGCCGACTACCCCTACATCAACGAGGAGGTCGGCAAGAAGCGCCTCGGCGCCATCGTCAACGACCTCGCTGAGCGCTACCCCAAGGTCGTCGTCGCCGCGTCGCTGGACGCACTCAAGGACAACGGCTTCCACTGGGCGACCCGCTCCGGTGTGACGGTCTCGATCGACGACGTCATCACTCCTCCGAACAAGGCCGAGATCCTGGCCGTCCACGAGGAGTCGGCGGCCAAGATCCAGAAGCAGTACGAGCGCGGTCTGGTCACCGACGAGGAGCGCCGCCAGGAGCTCATCGAGATCTGGACGAAGGCCAGCCAGGAGGTCGGCAAGGCACTGCGTGCCACCTTCGAGGCCAACCCGACCAACCCGATCTACGTCCAGGTCCACTCGGGTGCGTCCGGTAACTTCAACCAGATCAACCAGGTCGGCGCCATGCGTGGTCTGGTGGCCAACCCGAAGGGCGAGATCATCCCGCGCCCGATCAAGGCCAACTTCCGCGAGGGTCTCTCCGTGCTGGAGTACTTCATCTCCACCCACGGCGCCCGCAAGGGTCTGGCGGATACCGCGCTGCGGACCGCTGACTCGGGTTACCTCACCCGTCGTCTGGTCGACGTGTCGCAGGACGTCATCATCCGTGAGGACGACTGCGGCACCGAGCGTGGCCTGCCCAAGGTGATCGGCGTCGACGAGAACGGCGTGGTCGTCAAGGACGAGAACGCCGAGACCGCGGCGTACGCCCGTTCGGCCGCCAAGGAGATCACCCACCCGACCACGGGTGAGGTGCTCGCCGTCGCGGGTGAGGACCTCGGTGACGTCAAGATCGCCGAGCTCATCGAGGCCGGCATCAAGGAGGTCACGGTCCGCTCGGTCCTGACCTGCGATGCCCGCACCGGCACCTGCGCCAAGTGCTACGGCCGCTCGCTGGCCACCGGCAAGCTCGTCGACATCGGCGAGGCCGTCGGCATCATCGCAGCCCAGTCGATCGGTGAGCCCGGCACGCAGCTGACCATGCGTACCTTCCACACCGGTGGTGTGGCCTCCGCCGACGACATCACGCAGGGTCTGCCCCG
>JASLFY010000079.1 GCA_030150425.1 Yimella sp.
GGCGACGCGGAGACCGCGCACCACAAGACGCTCACTCAGGTGCACCATCTCGGCGAGCGACCGGCCGCGCTGAAGGCGATGGCGGCGACCACCAGGGTGCGCACCTCCCCGGTCGAGGTCGCGGGCATCACCTTCCCGAACCGGGTCGGTCTGGCCGCCGGCGTCGACAAGGACGGCGTCGGGGTGAAGGCGTGGGGTGCGCTCGGCTTCGGACACGTCGAGCTCGGCACGGTCACCGCCCAGGCGCAGCCGGGCAACGACAAGCCGCGCCTCTTCCGCGCGGTCGAGAGTCGCGCGGTGATCAACCGGATGGGGTTCAACAATCTGGGCGCGACGCACCTCGCCGACACCCTCCGGCTCGCTGGTCCCGTCGGGATCCCGGTCGGGGTGTCGATCGGCAAGACCAAGGTCACGCCGGTGCAGGAGGCGACCGCCGACTACCTCGCGTCGCTGACCGAACTCGACGGGCTCGCCGACTACGTCGCGGTCAACGTCAGCAGCCCGAACACTCCCGGCCTGCGGTCGCTGCAGGACAAGGAACCGCTGGCCGAACTGCTCGCCGAACTGGTCACCGCCTCCACCCGCCTGGCCGCGGCGCGGGACGCCGCACCCACCCCGGTGTTCCTCAAGATCGCGCCGGACCTGAGCGACGAGGCGATCGATGACGTGCTCGAGGTGGCGCAGCGCGCCGATGTCAGCGGGATCATCGCGACCAACACGACGCTGTCCCGCGACGGACTGGTCGGCGCCGACTGGAAGCTGGCCGACGAGGCCGGTGGCCTGTCCGGCGCCCCGCTGACCCGGCGTGCCCGCTACGTCGTCGGCCGGGTCGCCGAGCGGACCCCGTTGCCGGTGATCGGCGTCGGTGGCGTCATGACCGCCGACGACGCGCAGGCCCTGATCGACCTCGGGGCCTCGCTGGTGCAGGTCTACACCGGGTTCATCTACGGCGGTGTCGCACTCGTCAGCGCGATCAACACGAAGCTGGGGTGAACGAGCCCCGGCGGGTGTTCACGTAACCCTCACCACACCGTCCGCAGCGCGTTCACCCGCATTCCACCCGGCACCGCCACGCTCGTTGTCGTGCGAGTAGCGATCGTGACCGAGTCGTTCCTGCCCAGTCTCAACGGCGTGACCACCAGCGTCTGCCGGGTGTTGGACCACCTGGCCGACAGCGGGCACGACGCCGTGGTGATCTGCCCCGGACCGGCCCCAGCCACCTACCGCGGGTTCCCCGTGCACACCGTCTCCGGTATCACGGTGCGCCAGTTCCGGATCGGCTCGCCGATCGCGGAGGTGCAGCGCGTGCTGGATCGCTATCGCCCCGACGTCGTCCACGCTGCCTCCCCGTTCGGCCTCGGCTGGCGGGGACTGGCGGCGGGACGCAACCTGGGCATCCCGACCGTTGCGGTCTACCAGACCGACATGCCCAGCTACCTGGCCCAGCACGCCGGTCCGCTGAGCACCTCGGTCAGCAACGCCTCCTGGCGGTGGATCCGCCACCTGCACTCGCTGGCCGACGTGACGCTCGCGCCCTCCTCCGCCACCCTGCAGGAGCTCCAGCGCCACGGCGTCCCGCGCTCCGCGCTGTGGAGCCGCGGCGTCGACACTGACCTGTACAACCCGGCGCTCAAGGCCTCCACCGCCGTACGGTCGCTGCGGCAGTGCGTCGCACCGCGCGGCGAGACGATCATCGGCTACGTCGGCCGGCTCGCCCCCGAGAAGCAGGTGCACCGTCTGGCCGAGGCCGCCGACCTGCCCGGCACCTCGCTGATGATCGTCGGCGACGGCCCGAGCCGGCCACGGCTCGAACAGCTGATGCCGCGGGCCCACTTCGTCGGCTTCAAGCAGGGCCTGGAGCTCGCGCAGGCGTACGCCGCCCTCGACGTCTTCGTCCACACCGGCGTCAACGAGACCTTCGGGCAGACCTTGCAGGAGGCGATGGCGGCCGGACTGCCGGTCGTCGCCCCGGCCGCCGGCGGCCCACTGGACATCGTGAAGCCAGGGGTCACCGGCTTCCTGTTCGACCCCGACCGCGCCGGCGCCCTGCGCCAGAGTGTCGGCACCCTCGTCGCCGACGACGCGATGCGCGCCCGGATGTGCGACAGTGCCCGCCGCAAGATGGAGGCCCGCAGCTGGTCGGGCGTCTGCGACGAGTTGCTCGAGTTCTACGGCGCGGTCATCCGCCCGACGTACGGCCGCCGCGCCGCCTGAGTCCGACCACCTCCGACCGACCGGCCGGTCCGGCCTGCTTGACTGACGTCGTGCAACTGCTCGTCGACGCCCGGTGGACCGGGGACCACGGCATCGCGAGGTTCTCCCGCGAGGTCGTCCGCCGCCTTCGTGCGCCGGTGACCGAGGTCTTCTCCGCCGGCGACCCGATCTCCCCCCGTGGCATTGCCGCTTGGGAGGTCGCGACGCTCCGTGCCGGTCGCCTCCGTCCCGGTGCAGTGCTCTGGTCCCCCGGCTTCACCCCCGCAGCGACATGGCGGGGCGCGCAGGCGATCACCGTCCACGACCTGATCCACCTCGACGTGCCGGCCGAGTCCAACTCCCGCAAGCGGCTCTACTACGACCGGGTCGTCCGTCCGCAGGTGCGCCGCAGCCCGGTGACGTTCACCGTCTCGGAGTACTCCCGCGACCGCATCGTCGACTGGAGCGGTGTGTCCGCGGACCGGGTGGTGGTGACCGGCAACGCCGCGGACGCCTCCTTCCGACCCGACGGGCCGCGCCACGATCCGGGGTTCCGGTACGTGCTGTACGTCGGTAACCGCAAGCCGCACAAGAACCTCGACCTGCTGCTGCGCACGCTGCCTGCCATCGACCGCGACGTCCGGCTGGCGCTGAGCGGACCGCCCGATGCCGCGCTCGCCACGCGCGCCACCGAGCTCGGTATTCACGACCGGCTGCACTGGCTCGGCCGGATCGAAGACGCCGATCTCCCCGCGGTGTACCGCGGCGCGTCGGTGCTGGCGATGCCGTCGGAGCACGAAGGGTTCGGCATCCCGGTGGTCGAGGCGATGTCGTGCGGGGTCCCGGTCGTCGCGGCCGCTCGGACCAGCCTGCCCGAGGTCGTCGGTCACGCGGGCCTGTTGGTCAACCCGACGGACGACGACGCATGGGCCGACGCGACCACACGATTGCTCGACGACACCCGACTCCGCTCAGAACTGATCGCCCGCGGCATCGCCCGCGCCGCCGGCTTCACCTGGCAGGCGGTCGGCGACGCGGTCGCCGGCGGGCTCGACCGGCTCGGCCGGTAGCAGCACCGGACCGGGCCACGTCCCCGTCCGGATCCACCGCAGGTGTCGCCGCACCGCGGCCTC
>JASLFY010000231.1 GCA_030150425.1 Yimella sp.
GATCGTCGACGTACACCGACTGCGCGACAAGGCCCCGGCGCTACTGGATGACGCCGGCGCCGACGCGATCACAGGTTTGCCGGACCAACTCCAGCGGCTGACCGACGACCGGATCCGCCTCGCGATCAGCGGGTCCGACATCCTGCGCCCGCAGCTCAGCCTCGAGCTGTCCGCCCGGACCGAGCTGCTGAACGTCTACGGCGCCACCGAGGCCGGCCCGATCGCGGTGGCGACGCCCGACGACCTGCGCCGGGTGCCGGGCTGCGTCGGACGACCGCTGCCCGGCGTACGGGTCCGGGTGGAAGAAGGTGTGATCGAGGTGCGGACCCCGCTCACCCGTCGTCCGTTGCGCACCGACCGCGGCCGCTTCGAGAACGGTCTGCTGGTCGTCGAGGGACGGGCCGACGGGCGCCCGACCCGGCGCGGCGAGACGCCCGACGTCGCACGGGCCGAGGCCGCGCTGCGCGCGCTGGGCGGCGTACGCGGGATTCGCAGTGAGTGGGATGCGGACGGGTGGACCGTCGTCCTCGAGGGTCCCGTGTGGATGAAGGACGTGCGTGGCTGGCTGGTGGCCCGCGTCGGTCCACGCGACTGCCCGGACCGGATCGTGACCGCGGACCAGCAGATCCGGGCGGCCGACTAGCGCTGCGTCGAGTCGGTGACCTCGCCGACGAGCTCCTCGAGCACGTCCTCCAGGAACACCACACCCACCGGGCGCCCGGCGTCGTCGACGACGCGCGCCAAGTGGGCGCCGGTTCGCTGCATGGTCAGCAGCACGTCCTCGACCTCGTCCTGCGGGCGTACGGTCGCCAGCGGGCGGATCCGCTTGGGCGGCACCGGCTCGTCGTACAGCTCGTCGCGGGCGTAGAGCACGTCCTTGAGGTGCACGTAACCGGCGAGATCACCGCGGGCGTCGATGATCGGGAAGCGCGAGAAGCCGCGCTTGGACACCAGCTTCTCGACGTCGGCCGGCGTCGCCCCGACCGGGAGCGTCACCAGTTCGGCCAGCGGCACGGCGACGTCGGTCGCCACCTTGTCGGTGAACTCCAACGCGCCGCGCAGCCGCTCCTGCTGCTCCGCCTCGAGCAGGCCCTCGCGGTGCGACTCCTCGACGATGAACTCCATGTCCTCGGCGGAGAAGGTCGAGCCGACCTCGTCCTTGGGTTCGATCCCGAACAGCTTCACCGCGCCCTTGGCGATGAACTCAAGCAACCGGATGACGGGGCCGAGGATCTTGGTGACGCGCAGCAAGGCCGGCGCCAGCAGCAGGGCGGACCGTTCCGGTCCGGCGATGGCCAGGTTCTTCGGCACCATCTCGCCCAGGACGACGTGCAGGTAGACCACGATCAGCAGCGCCAGGACCAGCGCCGTGACGTCGGCGGCCTGCTCGGGCAGCCCCGCGGAGTGCATCGGTCCGGCCAGCAGGTGATGCAGCGCGTCCTCGGCCACCGCACCCAGCAACACGGAGCAGACGGTGATGCCCAGCTGGGCGCACGCGAGCAGGGAGGAGACCTTCTCCAGAGCCTCCAGGCTCGCCCGGGCCCGCTTCGAACCCTGTTCGGCCAGCGGTTCCAGGCTGGAGCGGCGCGCGGCCATCACGGCGAACTCGGCGCCGACGAAGAAGGCGTTGCCGAGCAACAACAGGACGGAGAACGCGAGCGTCACTTCTGCTCCCCCGCTTCGTCGATGACGACCGGCGTCAGGCGCACCCGATCGACCCGCCGCTTGTCCATCGAGAGCACCCGCAGCCGCCAGCCGTCGAGCTCGATCTCGTCGCCGACGTCCGGCACCCGACCGACCTGCGCCATCACGAACCCGCCCAGGGTTTCGTACGACGACCCCTCCGGGATCGACGCGCCGATCCGGTCGTGCACCTCGTCCGGGCGCCACATGCCCGACACGGTCCAGGAACCGTCCGGCAGCAGCCGGCTCGGGTCGAGCACCTTGTCGTGTTCGTCGCTGACCTCGCCGACGATCTCCTCGATGACGTCCTCGAGGGTGACGACGCCGCTGGTGCCGGCGTACTCGTCGATGACGACCGCCAACTGCAGGCCACCGCCGCGCAACTGCAGCAGCAGCGGGTCGAGGCGTACGGTTTCGGGCACGAACACCGGCGGCACCATCAGCGCCGTGACCGGGACGTCCGCGCGGCGCTCGTGCGGAACGGCGATCGCCTTCTTGACGTGGACCATGCCGACCACGTCGTCCCACCCGTCCTCCAGGACGGGGAACCGGGAGTGGCCGGAGGCGCGCGCGAGGTCGACGACGTCGGCCGCGGTCGCGTCGCGTTCGACGTACGAACACCGCACCCGCGGCGTCATCACGTCGGCGGCGACGCGCTCACCGAAGTCGAGGCTGCGCGCGACCAGTCGGGCGGTGCCGTGTTCCATCGTGCCGGCCTCGGCGGAGTGACGGGCCATGGAGGCCAACTCCTGCGGCGTACGCGCGGCGCTCAGCTCCTCCTGGGGTTCGATCCCGACGGCGCGCAGCAGCCCGTTCGCGGACCCGTTCAACACGACGATCAGCGGCTTGAACAGGGCGGCGAACATCCGGACCGGCCCGGCGACGACGGTCGCGACGCGCATCGGGGCGGAGATGCCGAGGAACTGCGGCACCAGCTCCCCGACGATCATCGAGAAGATCGCGGCGATCACCAGGGCCAGAACGGTCGAGAGGCCGACGGCGACCGAGTCGCCCACGCCGAGCGCGGTCAACGGGGTCTCCAGCAACTTGCCCAGCGACGGCTCGACGAGCCAACCGAGCACCAGCGTGGTGAGGGTGATGCCGACCTGCGCCGCGGACAACTGCGTCGACAGGGAGCGCAGCGACAACATGACCGTACGGGCGCTGCCCTGGCCGTCGTCGATCGCGCGCTGCACGG
>JASLFY010000255.1 GCA_030150425.1 Yimella sp.
CCCGTTGGAAGCGGCGGTGGTGACGTTGAAGGCCTCTGAGTCGAACTCCGCGGAGTAGCAGAAGGACTGGGCCGTCAAGGCTGCGTCGGAGTGCAGGGTGGTCGTCGTTCTGAACGTGCCGTGCTCGACGGGTTTGATCAGTGCGGTCTCGTTGCGGTCGCCGTCGACCCCCGATACGTGGATGACGACGGTCCTCGCGTTCGTCGGGCAGTCTCCCTCGAAAGTGACCGACGTCGAGGACGGCGAGACTTCGAGCCGGGAGATGAGAGGAGTCGCCTGCGGCGTGGGTGCGCCGACGCTGACACACGTGAAGGCCGTTGCGGTGACGGTGCTCAAGGTCGCGCCCGCGCACTCGGGTGGCAGCGATGGTCGCACCGGCGAGTTCGCCGTCTGGTGGCGCGCAGTGCTGCACGCGGAACACGTCAGGAGTACGACCGCCACACCTGTCGCAGAGAGCCTGCTGCGAAGTGCCTTCTTCATTGCTCCCCCTCGTGCGCCCAGTGCGATTCTGCTCGGTTTCGAGCGATCAGGGCGTGATCGCCAGCGCGTCCAGCAGCGCCGTCGCGACGGCCTCGTCGCCCTCCACCTGGTAGCGCAGGTCGGCGGTCGGGACGCGGCCCGCTCCGCGTCGGGTGAGGGCCTCGGTGGTGAGGCGGATGGTCGTGACGTCGCCCTCGACACCGGCGTCGTGCGGCTCACCGGTGAACAGCGCCTCGCCGTACGGCGCACCGTCCCGGTCCACGATCCGTACGCCGCCACGGGCCTGCACCGGACCGGTCGCCTCGATGATCACGGTGGTCCCGACCGGCAGCTTCGCCTGCTTGACCGCGCGCGGGGCTACGGCGCTGAGCACCTGCTGGGTGAACGCGGCGGCGCCGGGGGAGTCCAGGTTGCCCGGGCGGTCCAGCGCCTCGCGGATGTCCTGCTCGTGGCACCAGATGTCGATCACCCGGGTGAAGAGGTGGTCGGTCACCGGGCGGCGGCCGAACGGCCCGTCGATCTCCTGCTCGGGGTCAGCGAGCAGTTGCTGGAAGTGGGCCAACCGCTCCGGGAAGACCTGCTGCAGCTCGGCGACGACGTCGGCGCCGGGGGTGCCGCGACGCGCCTCGACGTGGGTCTCCATGAACTTCCCGAAGTCGTTCTTGTCCCACGGGTGGTCGTTCGCCTCGACCTCCGGCGCGGGCTCCCCACCGAGCGCCGCTTCGAGCCCGACGACATGGGCGAACTGGTCCTTCACGGTCCAGCCGGGGCACTGGGTCGGCTTCGCGAAATCGTCGTCGTGGCAGGTCAGTCCGAGGTCGATGACAGCCTGGACGGTGTTGCTGTAGGCCTCGATCAGTTCGGACAGCTCGGCAGGGGCGGCGGGGTGAGTGGCCATGCTGCCCACCGTACGGCGGTCCGGCGACGACGGCGAGGTTCCGGGCGCGGCGAGGGCCCCGCGTACCCTGACCAGGTGGCAGAACTCGGCAGTGATCCCGCGACGATGACGAAGCAGTACGGCACGACCGACCGGTTGCGCACCCGCAGCGCGGTCTGGCAGGACACCGCCGACGGACGCAACCCCAAGCGCGCGGCGCTCGCCGCGATCGTCGCCGCGGGCCCCGGCTCCTACCTCGAGATCGGTTGCGGCACCGGCGAGTTCGCCCGGTCGGTGCAGGACGCCCTGCCCGCCACCCGGGTCGTCGCCACCGACGCCTCGGAGGCGATGGTGCTCGCCACCGCCGGCCAGGGCGTCGTCGCCCAGGTGGCCGCGGCCGACGACCTGCCCTTCCCCGAGGACTCCGTCGACGCCGCGTACGCCGGCTGGATGCTCTACCACGTGCCCGACCTCGACGCGGCGCTCGCCGAACTGCGTCGGGTGCTGCGCCCGGGCGGGGTGCTGGTGGCCGCCACCAACGGCGACGACCACCTCGCCGACCTGCTGACCGCCGCCGGCGGCGACCGGCTCGTCAGTGGTTTCAGCAGCGAGAACGGTGCCGACGCTCTGGGCCGCCACTTCGCCGAGGTGGACCGGGAGGACTTCGCGACGGTCGCCGAGTTTCCCGACCACGCAGCCGCCCGCGACTACCTCGCGACCTTCCGCACCGAACTGGCCGACGCCCTGCCGCCGTTCGACGGCCCGCGCGCGTACGCCGGCGCCTCGACCGTCTTCGTCGCCCGATGAGCGATCAGTCGATGACCACCGAACCCGCTGCCGACGCGGCCACCCGACCGGCGGCCGCGCGCTCCGGCCGCGCGCCCGTCCTGATCGCCGTCGTCGTGCTGGCCGTCGCGGTCAGCGCCGCCACCGCCGCCTTCTCCCACGCGACCGCGCCGACCGAACTGCTCGACCCGGGCGCGTTCGTACGGTGGAGCCTGCCGCTGCTGACCGTCCTCCGCGACCTGTCGGCGGCGCTGACCATCGGCGCTCTGCTGCTCGGCGGCCTGCTGGTCCCCGAGACGACGAAGACCCGTCGGCTCGCACGTACGGCCACGATCGCCGCGCGCTCCGGACTGGTCTGGGCGTTGTCCGGCGCCGGCGTGGTGGTGCTGTCGTACGCCGACACCGCCGGCGTCCACGTCGGCTCGCCGGGGTTCTGGACCGGCGTCTGGAACCTGACCTGGGAGCTGGAGATCCTGCGCGCCCCGGCGATCACCGCGATCGGTGCGCTGCTGGTGAGCGTGTGGTGTTTCGTGCGCCCGGGCCGCACCGGGCAGGCGTGGGCCTTCTTCGGGTCCCTGCTCGCGCTTTGGCCGATCGCCCTGACCGGCCACGCCGCCGGCAGCGCCGACCACGAGACCGCGGTCGACTCGCTCGCCGTTCACCTCGTGTCGGTGTCGCTCTGGGTCGGCGGCCTGGGCGCGGTGCTGCTGCTGTGGAGCCGGCTCGGTGTCTCGGCCGGCACCGTCATCGCCCGCTTCTCTCGGATCGCCACCTGGTGCTACGTCGCCGTCGGCCTGTCCGGCGTCCTCGCGGCCACCCTGCGGCTCACCGGTTTCGGTGACCTCACCACCCGCTACGGACTGATCCTCGTCGCGAAGGCGGTCGCCCTCGCGGCCCTCGGCGTGCTCGGCTACCGCCAACGGACGGCGGTCGTACGCGCCCTGCAGGCCGACCCGAAGGACGCGCCGGCGCGCGGCCTGGCCGCCCGGCTCGCCGTCGTCGAACTGTCGGTGATGGGCGTCGCGGTGGGCCTCGCGACCGCGTTGGCGCGGTCGCAGCCGCCGGTGCCCTCGGAGGCGTCGGCCGACCCGGTCGTGTCGGTCACCGGCTACGCCGCGCCGCCGCCGATCAGCACCCGTGAGGTGTTCACCCAGTGGCACACCCAGTGGCTGTTCACCTCGCTCGCGGTCGTCGCGGTCGTGGTCTACCTGACCTGGGTCCGCCGGCTCGCCGCCCGCGGCGACCGGTGGCCGATCACCCGCACGATCTCCTGGGTCGTCGGCTGGGTCCTGTTCGTCGTGGTCATCGACGGCGGCGCCGGCGTCTACGGCCGGGTGATGTTCTCCGCGCACATGACCGAACACATGATGTTCGCGATGGTCGTGCCGATCTTCCTGGTCCGCGGCGCCGGCGTGACGCTCGCCCTGCGGGCGCTGCCGAAGCGCACCGACAAGACGCTCGGCCCGCGCGAACTGCTGCTCGCCTCGGTCCACTCGCGGGTGTTGAACGTGCTCGCCAACCCGGCCGTCGTCAGCCTGATCGTGTTCGGCACCCTCGTGCTCTTCTACTTCACGCCGTGGTTCGAGTTCGCGCTGCGGACCCACACCGGCCACCTGACGATGGTCATCCACTTCATGCTGTCCGGCTACCTGTTCGCCTGGGCGTTCATCGGGATCGACCCGGGCCCGCGCAAGTGGACCCCGCCCCTGCGCCTGCTGGTGCTGCTGATCAGCATCGCGTTCCACTCGTTCTTCGGCGTCGCGCTGATGACCGGAACCCACCTGCTCGCGGCCGACTTCTTCCGCCAGATCGCGCTGCCGTACGTCCCCGACCTGCTGGTCGACCAGCAGCGCGCGGGCACCATCGCCTGGGGCCTGGGCGAACTGCCGACGCTGATCATCACGCTGCTCATCGCGTTCGAGTGGGTGCGCCGGGACAAGTCCGAGGCGGACCGCCAGGAGCGCAAGGCGCAGCGCGACGGCGACGCCGATCTGAACGCCTACAACGACTACCTCGCGAGCCTGCGTCGCGGGGAGAGGAGCGAGTGATGCGGATCGCGATCATCCAGTTGGCGTACGACGACACCGAGTCCCTCGACGAACGCACCGACCGGGTGGTCGCCCTGGTCGAGCAGCAGCGCGGCCACGACCTGGTCGTGCTGCCCGAACTCTGGTCGGCCGGCGGTTTCGACTACCGCGCGTGGGAGGAGAAGGCGCAGGACCCGGACGGTCCGGTGGCCCAGCGCCTCGCCCCGGCCGCGGCGTCCAACGGGGCGTACGTCCACGCCGGCTCGATCGTCGAGCGCTCCGCGACGCCCGGCCCGGAGGGCAAACACCTCTGGAACACCTCGTTGCTCTTCGACCGCTCCGGCGCGCTGCTGGCCAGCTACCGCAAGATCCACCGGTTCGGGTTCGCCGGCGGTGAACCGAAGCTGATGGAGGCCGGCGGGGACCTGGCCGTGGCCGACGTCGACGGCGTCCCGACCGGCCTGACCACCTGCTACGACCTGCGCTTCCCCGAGCTCTACCGCTCGTACGTCGACCGCGGGGTCGAGCTGATGCTGGTCCCGGCCGCGTGGCCTGCCGCGCGCGTCGACGCGTGGCGAATCCTGTTGCAGGCCAGGGCGATCGAGAACCAGACGTGGGTCGTCGCGTGCAACACGGCCGGCACCCACGCGAAGACCGAGATGGGCGGTCACTCCGCGGTCATCGCCCCGACGGGCGAGGTGGTGGCCGAGGCCGGCACCGACCAGGAGGTGCTGTCGGTGGAGATCGACCCCGGCGCCGTACGCGAGGCCCGCGAGGCGTTCCCGGTGTTGGCCGACCGCCGATTGTGAGGCGGTCGCGGGCCGCGCGTAATCTCGTGCGGTGACCCGTCTGCGTGCCCCGGAACTGCTCGGTCGTCGCTGGTTGAACACCGGCGGACGTGACCTCTCCCTCGCCGACCTGCGCGGGAAGGTGGTGGTCCTCGACTTCTGGACCTTCTGCTGCATCAACTGTCTGCACGTGCTGGACGAACTGCGCCCGCTCGAGGAGGAGTTCGGCGACGACCTGGTGATCATCGGGGTCCACTCGCCGAAGTTCGAACACGAGGGTCGCCCGGAGGCGGTCGAGGCCGCGGTCGAGCGCTACGCCGTGCACCACCCCGTCCTCGACGACCCGAACCTGCAGACCTGGGATGCGTACACCGCGCGCGCCTGGCCGACGCTGGTCGTCATCGACCCCGAGGGCTACATCGTGGGTCAGATGTCGGGCGAGGGCCACGGCCCCGGCCTGGCCGACCTGGTCCGCGAACAACTGACCATCCACGAGGCGAAAGGCACTCTGCGGCACGGCGATTCGCCGTACGTCCCGCCGAGCGGCGACGCGACCGCGCTGCGCTTCCCGGGCAAGGTACGCCCCCTGCCGGGCGGCGGTTTCGTCGTCAGCGACACCGCGCACCACCAGATCGTCCGGCTCGCCGACGACCTCGTCACCGAACAGGCCCGGTACGGCGGACCGGACGTCCTCAACGAGCCGCAGGGCATCTGCGTGCTCCCGCCGGAGGCGGTCGAGCGGCTCGGCTACGACCTGTTGGTGGCCGACATGGTGAACCACCGGATCGTCTCGATCCGCCTGTCCGACGCGCGGATTCGCGTCGAGGCCGGCACCGGCGAGCAGCTGCGCGAACGAGAGGGTTCGGGCGCGGCGCTCAAGCAGCCGTTGTCGTCGCCGTGGGACATCGCCTGGTGGATCGACCGCGCGATCATCGCGATGGCGGGCACCCACCAGCTGTGGGCCCTGCACCTCGCCCTCGACCCGGCGGACAACTCGGTGGCGGTGCTGGCCGGCACCAGCGCCGAGGGCGTACGTGACGGTGCGGCCCACGACGCCTGGCTCGCCCAGCCCTCCGGTCTGGCGACCAGCGCCTCCGGTGACCGGGTCTGGATCGCTGACGCCGAGACCTCGGCGCTGCGCTCGATCACGTTGACCGACACCGGTTTCGAGGTCGAGACGCACATCGGTGAGGGCCTGTTCGACTTCGGCTTCGTCGACGGCGCGCGGGACACCGCGCGGATGCAGCACCCGCTCGGCGTGACCGAGGCGCCGGACGGATCGGTGCTGGTGGCCGACACGTACAACGGCGCGATCCGCCGCTTCGACCCGACGACCGGCCTGCTGTCGACCGTCCTGACCGGGCTGGCCGAGCCGAGCGACGTCGTCGCCGCCGGCGACGGCACCGTGGTCGTCGTCGAGTCGGCCGCCCACCGGGTGGACCGGTTGCGGCTGCCGGCCTCCGCGGCCGCCTCGGGAAACGCCGGCCAGGTACGCCGGGAGGCGACCACCCTGTCCGGCGGCACCGTCGAGTTGGTCGTCGACTTCAGCGCGCCGACCGGTCAGAAATTGGACGACCGCTACGGCGACCCGATGATGCTGATGGTGTCGGCCACCCCCGAGTCGCTGCTGCGTGACGGGGCGGGTCGGGCGACCGGGCTGACCCGCACCCTCGAGCTCGACCCGGGCGTCCGCGACGGCGTACTGCACATCAGCGTGCGGGCCGCGGCGTGCGACGCCTCCGGTCCGGACGGCGAAGTCCCCGAACACGCGGCCTGTCATCTCTACCAACAGGATTGGGGCATCCCGGTCACCATCGGCGACGGTCCGGACGAGCTCCGGTTGGCGCTGCGCGGCGTCTAGCCCCGGGCAGGACGTACGGACAGACAAGAACTCCGCTGACCGAGCCGGGCTATCCAACGGTTCGATCAGCGGAGTTCTTGTTCAATTTAACGCAGGTTCATCCGATCCGGTTCCCCTCAACACGCCGCCGGTGGGTATTCGTCTCACGGAATGCCCGGTGTTTGTGGGTCCTATGGAAAACACGTGTGGCCGGCCCCAGCAGGGACCGGCCACACGCGTACGGATCAGGCTCAGAAAGCCTCCTCCGGCACCTCCATCAGCGACAGGTCGGTCGCCTCGAGGATCGCCTTCTCCGCCGAGATCTTCGGCAGCACGTTCGCCGCGAAGAACTTCGCCGCGGCGACCTTGCCGGTGTAGAACGCCTCGTCCTTGCCGGCGTCACCGGCGTCGAGACGAGCCTGGGCGACCTCGGCCTGGCGCAGCAGCAGCCAGCCGATGACGGTGTCACCGGCAGCCATCAGGAAGCGCGAGGCGTTCAGTCCGACCTTGTAGATCGTCTTCGGGTCGTTCTTCGGGTCCATCGAGCCCAGCGCGGTCATCGCGAGGTTCTCGACCATGCCCTGCACGTCCTCGATCGCCTTGCCGAGGTAGTCGCGCTCGCTGCGCAGCTTGTCGTCACCCGCGCCGCCCTTGGCGGTCTGCATCATCTGCTCGGCGAGGGCGCCCAGCGCGACGAACTGGTCCTTGAGGATCTTGCGGAACAGGAAGTCCTGCGCCTGGATCGCGGTGGTGCCTTCGTACAGGGTGTCGATCTTCGCGTCGCGGATGTACTGCTCGATCGGGTACTCCTGCAGGAAGCCCGAACCGCCGTACGTCTGCAGCGACTCGGTGCCGAGCAGCACCCACGCGCGCTCGGAGCCGACGCCCTTGACGATCGGCAGCAGCAGGTCGTTCAGGCGCGCGGCCAGGGCGGCCGGGCTGCCGTCGGCGAAGTCCTCGGAGCCGGTGGTCAGCATCTCGTGGTCGACGGTGTCCTGCTGGCTGGCGGTGAACAGCACCAGCGCGCGCAGACCCTCGGCGTACGCCTTCTGCAGCATCAGCGAGCGGCGTACGTCGGGGTGGTGGGTGATGGTGACGCGCGGGGCGTCCTTCGCCGGGGTGGTCATGTCGGCGCCCTGGACGCGCTGCTTGGCGTAGTCGAGCGCGTTCAGGTAACCGGTCGACAGGGTCGCGATCGCCTTGGTGCCGACGAGCATGCGGGCGTGCTCGATGACGCGGAACATCTGGGCGATGCCGTCGTGCTCGTCGCCGAGCAGGGTGCCGATCGCCGGCGCCTTGTCGCCGAAGGTGAGCTCGCAGGTGGTCGACACCTTCAGGCCCATCTTCTTCTCCACGTTGGTGACGTGGACGCCGTTGCGCTCGCCGAGCTCACCGGTCTCGGTGTCGACGTGGAACTTCGGGACGATGAACAGCGACAGGCCCTTGGTGCCCGGGCCGGCGCCCTCGGGGCGGGCGAGCACGAAGTGGATGACGTTGTCGGTCATGTCGGACTCACCGGAGGTGATGAACCGCTTGACGCCGGTGATGTGCCAGGTGCCGTCGGGCTGCTGGACGGCCTTCGTACGACCGGCGCCGACGTCGGAGCCCGCGTCGGGCTCGGTCAGGACCATCGTGCAGTGCCAGCCGTTCTCCACGATGTGCGTGGCCAGCTTCTTCTGCTCGTCGGTTCCGAGCATGTGCAGCAGCTTGCCGAAGGCGTACGACGCCGCGTACATCGCGATGGCCGGGTTGGCGCCGAGCACCATCTCGTTCATGGCCCACTTGAGGCTCGGCGGAGCGACGGTGCCGCCCAGCTCCTCGTTGACGTCGACGCTCCAGAAGCCGGAGTCCTGGTAGGCCTTGTAGCTCTTGGCGAACGACTCGGGGACGGTCACCTGCTGGGTTTCCGGGTCGTAGACCGGCGGGTTGCGGTCAGCATCTGCGAACGACGCGGCGAGGTCGGTCTCCGCCAGACGGGAGACCTCCTTCAGCATTTCGCGCGCGGTTTCCTCGTCGACCTCGGCGTACGGGCCGTTGCCCAGAACGTCGCCGCGTCCGAGGACCTCGAAGAGGTTGAACTCGAGGTCGCGCAGGTTGCTCTTGTAGTGGCTCAACACAGGCTCCTTAGAAGTGTTACCGATCAGTAGCGATTGTGCTACTCGCAAGTAATCGGCGCAACACCGGGCCTCGCATCCGGTGATTGGCACAATGGCCGCATGGTCGAACTGCTGGAGATCCGAGTCAGCGTGCCCAACACCGGCGTGGCCCGCGACATCGCAGAGGCGCTGGTCGGTGAGCGGCTGGCCGCCTGCGTGCAGGTCATCCCCGAGGTGCACTCCACCTACGCCTGGGACGGCGGCCTCGAGCACTCCGAGGAGTCGGTGGTCACCGTGAAGACGACCGCGGACCGGTTCGACGCCGTGGCCGCGCGGGTCCGTGAGATGCACCCGCACGAAGTGCCGCAGGTGGTCGGGCTGCCGCTGGTGATGGTCGACGCGGCGTACGCCGCCTGGATGCGGGCGACGCTGGATGGCTGAGCCGGCGGTCGAGGAGGCCCTCGGTCGACTGCGCGCCGCGGGCGAACGCGTCACTGTGGCGCGCCGGGCGGTGCTGGAGACGCTGGCCGATCACGCCCACCTCGACGCCGACGAGGTGGCGGAGCGGGTCGCGGCTGCCCGCCCCGGCATCCACCGGGCGACGATCTACCGCACCCTGCGCTCGCTGGTCGAGCAGGGCGTGCTGTCGCACACCCACGTTCCCGACGGCGCCACGATCTACCACCTGCGCCAGGCCCGCCACGCCCATCTGCAGTGCGCCGGGTGCGGCCGGTTCGCCGACGTACCTCTCGAATGGCTGGCCCCGTTGGCGCAGCGGATCGACGCCGAGCTGGGCTTCGAGCTCGACGCCGACCACGCCGCGCTGCTCGGACGGTGCGCCGACTGCCGGTCCCGTTCGAACCCGCCGAGATAACTGGTCCGGTTCGACGGAACGCGGAAATTCGCGTTCCCTCGAACCCGCCCAGTTATCTCGAGTGCCAGAGTGGGCACATGACCTCTCTGGACCGCACCCAGCCGCCGAACCCCTACGACCTCCTGCCGCAGTTGCCGTCGTTCGAGCTGACCAGCACCGACGTCACCGACGGCCAGCCGCTCAAGTCCGATCAGGTTGCCGCCGAAGGAAATTCGTCGCCGCAGCTGTCCTGGAGCGGGGCGCCCGAGGGCACGAAGTCGTACGTCGTGACCTGCTTCGATCCCGACGCCCCGACCCCGTCCGGTTTCTGGCACTGGGTCGTCGTCGACATCCCCGCCGACGTCACCTCGCTGGACGCCGGCGCCGCCCTGCCCGCGGGCGCCCTCGCGCTGCGCAACGACGGCGGCGAGGCCGGCTTCATGGGCGCCGCCCCGCCGGAGGGCGACGTCTTCCCGCACCGCTACTTCTTCGCCGTCCATGCGGTCGGCGAAGAAAGCCTCGGGATCGATGCCGACGCCTCCCCGGCGGTCTGCTCGTTCAACCTGGCGTTCAAGGCGCTGGGGCGTGCGGTGATCCACGGGACGTACGAACACTGACGGCCCAGGGTCTGATCATGCGGACCCTCCTGCACCGGCTGACCGCGCGAAACTGATTGGCGCCCGAGGGCCTTCGCCCGGGAAGATCTCCGGGTGAGTGGACATTCGAGCCTGGGTGCTTTCTGGCGCGACCTGCCCCGTGAGGGCAAGTGGTTGCTGTCGACGACCGCGATCCAGTTGCTCGGTCGCGGCCTGACGCTGCCGTTCACGATCATCTACCTGCACGAGATCCGCGGGATCAGCCTCGACCTGGCCGGCACCCTGATGGCGTGGATCGCCGTCGTCGGCGTGCTGGTCACCGGCCCCGGCGGCACCGCCACCGACAAGTACGGCGCCCGCGCGGTCTCGGTCTTCGGCGCCGCCTGCAACCTCGCCGGCGTGATGATGCTGGCGTTCGTCAGTTCGGTGCCGCTGTTCTTCGTGGCGATGTCGCTGATCGGTGTGTCCGGCATCTGCTGGCCGGCGTTCAACTCGCTGATCGCGTCGATCGTCGACGGGCCCGCCCGGCAGACGTACTTCGGCATCAGCTTCGCCCTGGTCAACCTCGGCATCGGCCTCGGCGGAGTCATCTCCGGGGCGTACGTCGACGTGCACCGGCCCGAGACGTTCACGATCATCTACGTCCTGGACGCCTGCTCGATGCTGATCCCGATCGGCCTGCTGCTCGGCCCGCTGCGCCACGTACGCACCCAGGTCGAGGCGCCCGCGGAGGAGAAGGACGCCGGGGTCTCCTACCTCGCGATCGCCAAGAAGCCGGCCGTCCGCTGGTTGCTGCTGCTCACCTTCCTGGGCACCTTCGTCGGCTACGGCCAGATGGAGGCGGGCTTCACCGCGTTCGCCCGCGAGGTCGGCGAGGTGTCGACCCGGACCATCGGCTGGGCGTTCGCGGCGAACACCGCCGTCATCGTCGTCGCGCAGATGCTGGTGCTGAAACACATTGCGGGACACCGGCGTACACGGGTGTTGGTGGTGATGGCGGCGATCTGGGCGACCGCCTGGTTGCTGCTCGGGTCGGCCGGGATCTGGCCGGCGGGGGCGTACGCCGCGGCGATCGTCGTCGCGTACCACGCGGTGTTCGGGTTCGGGGAGACGTTGCTGCAGCCGACCATCCCGGCCATCACCAACGACCTCGCGCCGGACCACCTGCGCGGTCGCTACAACGCGCTCTCCTCGGGTGCCTTCCAGGCCGGCGCCGTGATCGGTCCGATCGCGGCCGGGTTCCTGCTGCGCCACCACCTCAACGTGCCGTTCATCGGGATGCTGGTGGTCGGCTGCGGGCTGATGGCGGTGCTGGCGCTCGCGCTGGAGAAGCTGATCGAGCCGCGGGTCAACGGCATCGGCGACGCCGCCGAAGGCGTCCCGAACGTCGTCACCGCCGACGAGGTCGAGGGTCTGCCGGCGGCACCGCTGCCGGCCGAGACCCTCTGAGTCCACCTAGGCTGCGGGCATGAGCGACGTCGTCCTGGTGCTGAACGGACCCAACCTGAACCTGCTCGGGGTGCGCGACCCGGAGCAGTACGGCTCCACCACCCTCGCCGACATCGAGCAGGCGATGCGCGCGCGGGCGACCGGGCACGGCCTCGAGATCGACTTCCGGCAGAGCAACCACGAGGGCGAACTGGTCGACTGGATCCAGCAGGCCCGCGAGTCGGTCGCCGCGGTCATCATCAACCCGGCCGCCTATTCGCACACCTCGATCGCGATCCGCGACGCGCTCGAGACGCTGACCTGCCCGATCGTCGAGGTGCACCTGTCGAACATCCACGCGCGCGAGGAGTTCCGGCACCACTCGTACGTCTCCGCGTTGGCGACCGGCGTGATCGTCGGGCTCGGCGCGAAGGGCTACGAGCTGGCGGTCGACGCGGTGGCCGACCGGTTGGCCCCCTGAGGACGATCTACTACGACGTGTAGTGTCGTACGGCGTGACCGTCCCCCGCTCCGCCGTCGCGCTCGGCGCGACCGCCGCACTCCTCGCCGTCCCCGTCTCCGCGCAGGCCCACGTCCGGGTGAACCCGGACACCGCGGCCGCCGGGAGCTACGCCACCCTGACGTTCAAGGTGCCGACCGAGTCGGCCACCGCGTCCACCACCCAGCTCGAGGTGGATCTGCCGACGGACCACCCGTTCGGGTCGGTGTCGTACCAGCCCGTGCCCGGCTGGACCGCCACGGTCACCACCAGCAAGCTGGCCAAGCCGGTCACCACCGACGACGGCACGATCACCGAGGCGCCGACGAAGATCGTGTGGAAGGCCGACGCGTCGTCCGCTATCGAGCCGGGGCAGTTCCAGACGTTCCCGATCTCGGTCGGACCCGTGCCGAAGGTCGCCAGCATCACCTTCGCGGCGAAGCAGACGTACTCCGACGGCACCGTCGTCGCGTGGGACCAGCCGACGCCGAAGTCCGGCGCGGAACCGGAACACCCCGCGCCGGTGCTGAACATCACTGCGGCGCAGGCGGGCTCGGCCCCGACCGATGCTCCGTCGGTCGCGGCGACGCCCGCGGAGAAGCAGTCGTCCGACAGCAGTGACGGTGTCTGGTACGGCGTCGGCGGCATCGGCGTCGGGGTCGCCGCACTGCTGGTCGCGGTGTACGCGCTCGTCCGCAAGCCGCGGTGAACCGCCGACTCGGGCGCGCGGCCCTGACGCTGGGCGCGACCGCCGCACTGACGACCGGCATCGCTCCGGCGGCGCAGGCGCACGACTACCTCGTGAACAGCCAGCCGGTCGCGAACAGCGCCGCGAAGCAGCCGGTGACGCAGGTCGTGCTGACCTTCAACGACCTCGTCCTGTCGAACCCGATCCCCGCGCTGGTGACGGTGACCGGCCCGGACGGCCGGCACTACGAGAGCGCCTGCCCGCGGGTCTCGGACCGTACGGTCACCACCCCGGTGGCCCTGGGTGCGCCCGGCGAGTACCGCGCCACCTGGCGCATCGTGTCGGCGGACGGCCACCCGGTGACCAGCAGCATCGCGTTCCGTACGACGACCGCCGGTGGCGGAACCGGGTCCGCGACGCAGCGGGACTGCCGGCCCCACCCCACGGCCGAGAAGTCGCAGTCCGGCAGTCACGCCCCGCTGATCGTCGTCGGGCTGATCGCGCTCGTCGGGATCGCCGGTGTCGTGCTGATCGTGCTCCGCGGTCGGACGTCCGGGGCCGACTGACTACGACCGTACGGCGACCACCGCGCGCACCGGCACGAGCCGGTCCGTGGACCGCCGGGTGCGGCGGTCGAGCCGCCAGGCGAGCAGCCCGAAGGTCGCGCTGAGCACGGCCTGCACCAACGCGACGGCACCGAACGCCACCACCGGATCCATCCCGCCGGACAGCTGACCGAACAGTCCGCCGAGTAGCGCGACCCCCAGGCCCAGGGCGGCCTGCTGCGCGGTCGCGACGAGGCCGCCGGTCAGTCCGGCCGCGTGGTTCGGGACCGCCTGCATCACGACGCCGACGAGCGGGGCGTACATCCACGCCTGGCCGATGCCCATCACGACGCCGACGGGCTGGAACCACCAGACCCAGTGGCCGACCTGCGCGTACGACAGCGCCGCGGTCGCCAGCAGCGCGACGACCTGCAGGGCCGCGCCGGCGACCATCAGCCGCGCGCCGAACCGGCGGACCAGCCCGGGGGAGAACACCGCGGTCAGCACGAACGCGGCGGCGAAGACGCCGATCGACAGGCCGGACAGCATCGCGCTGAGGCCCTCGGTCTGCTGGGTGAGCACCGAGAAGTTGAACATGAAGGCGCCGAAGCCGGCGAAGAACAGCAGCGCGAGGCCCATCCCGGTGCGTACGGCGGGCAGGCCGACGACCGCGACCGGCAGCACCGCGGGACGACCGGTGCGACCGGCGCGGAGCTGGTGGGCGGCGAGGACGGCCAGCAGGATCACGGCGCCGCCGATCAGGGCGAGGTCCCAGGCGGCCCAGCCGGAGGACGAGCCGAGCGACAGGGCGACGACGAGCAGCAGCAGTCCGGCGCCGAGCAGCAGCGAACCGATCGGGTCGATCCGCTGCGGCGTCGTGCTGCGCGTGTCCGGCAGGTGCCGGGCGCCGACCAGGGCGGCGACCGTGACCAGCGCGCCGGTCAACTGCGCTCCGCGCCAACCGAATCCGTCGGGCGAGGCGGTGATTACCGCGCCGCCGACGACCTGCCCGGCGACGGTTCCGACACCGCTGGTGCCGCTGAAGATCGCGACCGCCACGGTGCGGTGGTGACCCTCGAGCACCGCCTGGATGGTGGCCAGGATCTGCGGCATCATCGCGGCGCTCGCGAGCCCCTGCACGACCCGTACGGCGAGCAGGACCCCGATCGACGGAGCCGCGGCGGCGAGCAGGGTGGCGACCAGCAGGGCGGTCAGACCGACTCGGAACAGCCGGCGCCGGCCGTACCGGTCGCCGAGGTGGCCGGCGGTCACCAGTCCGGCGGCGAACGCGGCGGTGAAGGCTCCGACGACCAGGGACAGTTGGGCCGGCGACGCGGCGAGGCTGTGCTGCAGGTCGGGGATGGAGATGTTGGCCAGCGACAGCTGGAAGGTGGCCAGGAAGGCCGCGACGAAGAGCGGCCACACAGAGCGTACGTCCGTGGTCCCGCGAGGCTGATCGGAAGTCATGTCCACCACCCTGAGCCTGCTCAGCCTGGTGGCCCAGACGGTGTCGATGCTGGTGGTCGGACCACCAGGCTGAGGCTTTCGAACCGGGTGTTGGCGCGTCACACTGGTGGGGTGAGCACCCGCAGCGAAGAACTCGGCCGGTTCCTGCGCAGTCGCCGTGAGCGACTGTCGCCGGCCGACGTCGACCTGCCCGGCGGGCCGCGGCGACGGGTGAAGGGCCTGCGCCGCGAGGAGGTCGCGGTGCTCGCCAACGTCGGCACCACTTGGTACACCTGGCTCGAACAGGGCCGCGACGTCCGCGCCTCGGAGCAGGTGCTCGAGGCCCTCGCCGGTGCGCTGCTGCTCGACCCGGCCGAGCGCTCCCACCTCTTCCAGCTCGGCGGCCACCCCGACAGGGCGCTCGACCCGGGCGTGGGCGAGGTCGACGCGCGGGTCCGGTCCCTGGTCGACAGCCTCTGGCCGAACCCGGTGGTCGTCTTCGACAACATGCACAACGCGCTGGCCTGGAACCAGACCTGGCGCTTCCTGATCGACGACGTCGAGGAGCGGCCGGCCGCCGACCTGAACTGCGTCCTGCTCTCGTTCGGCGACGCCGACTGGATGGCGGCGTACGCCGATCTGCCTCACCACCAACGGGTTTCGGTGGCGAAGATGCGCTCGTCCTACTCCGAGACGATGTCCGACCCGCGTTGGCCGGCGCTGCTGGACCGGCTGCACGCGCTGCCCGGTTTCACCGAACTGTGGGAGTCCGGCGACGTGTCCCGGGAGATGTCCGGGACCAAGACGATCAGCAACCCGCTGGTCGGTCCGATCACCGTCGAGTCCACGACGCTGATCGTGCAGGAGAACCGGCGGCTGCGGGTCACCGTGTTCCACCCGGCCGACGCCGATAACGCGGCGCGCATCGCCGAGCTCGGCTCGCGGGTGTCGCAGACTCGGTTGCGCGCGGTGAACTGACGCGGCTCAGGCCAGCGCGGCGACCGCGTGACGGGCGATCGCCCACTCCTCGTTGGTCGGCACCACCAACAACTGCGTCCGCGCGTCGGCTGCGCTGATCCGCCGCGCGTCCGGGGAGCGCACGGCGTTCGCGGCCTCGTCCAAGGTCGTGCCGAGCAGACCCGAAAGCCGTTGTGCGACAGCGGCCCTCACTGGCGAGGAGTTCTCGCCGACACCCGCGGTGAAGACGACCGCGTCGACCCCGCCGAGCTGCGCGGCGTACGCCCCGACGTAACTGACCAGCCGGTGCACGTAGACGTCGAACGCGAGGCCGGCGGCCTCGTCACCCTCCTCGACCGCGGCGATCAGATCGCGCATGTCGCTGGTGCCGGCCAGTCCCTGCAGGCCGGAGCGCTTGTTCAGCAGCGTGTCGATCTCGTCGACGGACAACCCGGCCACGCGGTGCAGGTGCAGCACGATGCCGGGGTCGAGGTCGCCGGAACGGGTGCCCATCACCAGGCCCTCGAGCGGCGTCATGCCCATCGAGGTCGCGATCGGCCGCCCGGCCCGCACCGCCGACACCGACGCACCGTTGCCGAGGTGCAGCACCACCAGGCGCGCGTCCGGGTCGCCGAGGAAGTCGGCGGCGGCCGCGGAGACGAACTCGTGGGAGGTGCCGTGGAAGCCGTACCGGCGGATGGCGTGGTCGGTCGCGATCTTTGCGTCGATCGCGTAAGTCGCGGCTTCCGGCGGCAGGTCGGCGAAGAACGCG